>NZ_RIBZ01000319.1:0-33032 GCF_003721215.1 Streptomyces botrytidirepellens | reverse complement strand
GCTGGAGCTGGCCCGCGCGCTGCGCCCGCTCAAGCGGCGGGTCCGGGCCCCCGGGCGGCGCATCCTGGACGAGCCGCTGACCGCCGACCGCTCCGCCCGCGCCCGCCGCCCGGTCCCCGCCCTGCGCCACGCCAGCGAACGGTGGCTGGAGCTGGCGCTGGTGGTGGACGACAGCGTGTCGATGTCGGTGTGGCGCCGTACCGTGGACGACTTCCGCGAACTCGTCGAGGGACACGGCGCCTTCCGGGACGTCCGCGTGTGGCGGTTCGACGCCGACGACCCCGCCCTCGTCCTCCGCTACGGCACCGCCGGTGAGGACCGCGCCGACCCGGCCGCGGAGGGCCGTAACCCCGCCGAGCTGCACGACCCCTCCGGCCGACGGCTGATCCTCGTCCTCACCGACGGGGTCGGCGCGCTGTGGGGCACCCCCGCCATGACCGCGACCGTACGGGAATGGGCGCGCCGGTCGCCGCTGGCCTTCGTGCAGATGCTGCCGCCCGACTTATGGCACCGCACCTGGCTGCCCCCGGTGCGCGCCGCCCTGCGTGCCACCGGCCCCGCCCGGCTGACCGTACGCCCCGTCGGCCCCGTCGGCCCCTCAGCGGGCTCCGCGGGTGCCACCGACCTGGCGCCGCTGGTCACCCTCGACCCCGAGTGGCTGCGCCCCTGGGCCCAGGCACTGTCCGGCAGCCGTACCACCTGGCGGCCCGGCACGGCCGTCGACCTCGGCCGGGAGCCCTGGCACGGCCGCCCCGAGGCCGCCGCCGACGCGGCGGGCCGCCTCCCGGACCACACCGCGGCCCCGGAACTGGTCGAGGAGTTCCGCACCTGGGCCACGCCGGGCGCGCTGAACCTGGCGTTCCTGCTGTCCGCCGCCCCGCTCACCCTGCCGCTGATGCGCTGGCTCCAGCAGCACCTGCTGCCCGCCACCGGCCCGGCCCACCTCGCCGAGGTGTTCCTCTCCGACCTGCTGGTGCGCACCACGGACCGTCGCCGCGGGGAGGACCCGGACCAGGTGGTGTACGCGTTCCGCGACGGCGTACGCGACGAACTGGCCGCCGGGCTCACCCGCACCCGCGCCTACCAGGTGCTCACCACCCTCATCCGGGCCCCCGAGGCGCTCGCCGCGCCCTTCGGCGGCTCCCTCGACTTCCGGGTGCTGGCCGCCGACCCCACGGGCCCGCTCGCACTGACCGGCGGCCGCGCGTTCGCCAGCGTGGCCGCGTCGGTGCTGGGTGGTCTGGGCGGCGAACTCGCCCCGTACGCCGAGGCGATCCACGCGGCGCTGCGCGGCCGCCACCCGGCCGGGGGCGGGGGAGCGGTCGAGGGAACCGTGTGCGTGGAGTGCGCCCGGGTGGGCGGCCGCGACGTGGTCGTGACGACGTCCGGCAGCGAGCTGTGGCTCTGGGACGTGGCCACCGGCCACGGCAGGCTCGCCACCCACCGGGGTTCCTTGGGCATCACCGCCCTCGCCTGCGCCACCACGGCCTCCGGCCGCAGCCTCGCCGTGACGCTGTCCATCGACGGCACGCTCGCCGCCACCGACCTCGGCGCCGCCGTGGCCGAGGCGCCCGACCTGCGGGTGGACGTCTGGCGGCGCGATGTCCGGCCGGGCGGCACCGCGCACCCGCCGGTGCTGGCCTGTCACGACGTCATGGGCCAGCGGGTCGTGGCGGTCCTCGGCCCGGACGGGATCAACCTGTTGGACCTCGACAGCGGCGCCACCTTCCTGCCCACCGTCCCGGTGACCGAGCGCGTGAGCGCGCTGGCGCTGCTGACCGACGGCGGCCGGTCCCAGCTGTTCACCGGCGACACCGAAGGCGTCGTCCGCGGCCGGGTCCTGGAGTCCGCCGAAGTGGCCGTCGGCGGCGCGGCCCCCGCCGGGGTTCCCCGGCGGGCGGGGCGGCCCTTCCTGCTCAGCTTCGGCTTCGGCGCCGCCGCCGACCCCTCGCTGGAACCCGCCTGCCACCAACTCGCCCGGGCATTCGAGGAGTTCCGCTGCCGGACCCGGGTCGCCATGGACGTCTCGGCACGGGAGTTCCGGCGTACGGTCGAGGAGACCGCGGCCGTACTCGGCGACGCGGACGCCCTGATCGTCCATGTGGCGGGCCAGTCGGCGGACAGCGAGACGCTGTTCAGGACACTGCCCGCCGAAGCGTCGCAGGGGCGGCGCCTGATGATCGTGGACGACTGCCCGGCCGTGCAGAGCGCCGTCGTCCCGGTCTTCGGCTTCGAGGCCGTCCTCATGTCCGGGCCGCCCGAGCGGGCCCCCGCCTGGGACCTCACCCTCGCGCTCGCCGAGGCGCTGCGCCACATCGCGGCCGGGGCGGGACGGCACTCCCGCTACGAGCAGTTCATCTCCTTCGGGGACGTGCTGGCCCTCGCCCACGAACTGACCGAAGGCCGCACCTCGAACAGCGTCGTGCTGTCGCTGCGGGACAACGACGACTTCCTGCCCAACCCCCACTACGCCCCGCCCCTGTCCCCCCTCCTCGACCAGGACCCGGCGGAGCCACCCGAGACACCGGCCTTCCGGCAACTGGCGCAGTGGATCGACCACCCGTCCGCGGGCGGGCTGGCCCTGGTCACCGGCGAGCCCTGGAGCGGCAAGACGACCCTGCTGGCCGCGCTGGCCACGCGGATGCGGCGCCGCCCCGGCCGCCCCACCCCGCTGGCCGTCTCCGCCCGTGGCCGCGACGAGACGGAGCTGGCGCGGGTCCTCGGGCAAGAGATCACCGTGCCCGGAGAACGGGTTCCGGGCACGCCCGACCAACTGATCGCACGGCTCCGGCTCCTCACGACCCCGCCCGTCATCGTGATCGACGCCCTGGACGAGGCGCGGTACCCCGAGACCGTCGTGGCCGGACTGCTGCGCCCGCTCCTCGCATCCGGGAGCTGCCGACTGGTGGTCGCCACCCGCCCGGGCCGTCCCATGGACCGGCTGCTGCGCAGCGTTGCCCAGTACACCCGCATCACGCTCACCGCTTCCCCCGACCTTCAGCACCGCACCCTGCGCGAGATGTGCGACCGCGCGTTGTCGACCGCCCCCGCCTACCGCGCCGCCTCCGCCGCCCCCGTACGCGAGGCGTTCGGTGAGGCCGCCGCCACGGCGCTCGTCGAACGGAGCCCCGTCGCCGAACAGGTCCTCATCGCCCGCGCCTACACCGGCTTCATCGCCTCCCGCGGCGACGCCCTGGAGGACCCCGAGGAGGCGCGCTGGGCGGGTTCCGGTGTGCCCCGCACCAGCGCCGACGTCGTGGCCCTGCTGCTCGCGGACGCCCGTAACCCCTGGACCGTGCCGGTCCTCACCACGCTGGCGGCGGCCGGGGACGAGGCGCTGACGGACATCGAGATCCAGCGGCGCTGCGGACCGCTCTCGCTGTACGAGGTACGGGAGGCCCTGGCCCCCGTACGCGGGCTGCTCGAATCCGTCACCGACGCCCGGAGCCGGACGCTCTACCGCCTGGCGGCCCCGTCCGTCGCGGCGCAGATTCGGCAGGTGCAGGGCATCGGCCCGGCGTGCGAGCCGCCGCCCCGGCGGCTGTGGTCGGAGCCGGTCACCCTGGGGTCCTGCCCGGGCCCGGTGGCGGCGATGGCCGCCGAGGCCGGGCGTGGACCGGCGCTCTACTTCATGGGATCGGGCACCCCGCTGCTGATGCGCGCCTCCGTGGCCCCGGGCGAAGTGCCCCGGACGGTGCCCGTCGCGCAGGGGCCGTCCCAGCCCCTTCCGCAGCTGCGGTTCGTCGACTGGCGAGGCCAACGGGCGCTGATGCGCAGCTCCCGGCAGCACTGCACCGTGTGGCCGCTGACCGGTTCGGCGCACCTGGAAATCCGCATGCCCGAAGGCCTGGGCCCCATCGAGGCGTTCACCGCCACCACGAGCGCCGACGGGCGCCCGCTCGCGGTCGCGGTGAACGAGAAGGGCGCCCCCCGGGCCTGGCATCTGGACGACCGCACCCCTGCCGGTGAGCCGTTCACCGCCGTCCCCCGGGTGCTGGGCGTCCATGGTTTCGGCCACGGTCAGCACAGCGCCACGGAGCTGTCGCGCCAATGGCTCCTGGCCCTGCGCGACGGCGTGGAGCGGGTCGGCCACACCGGGCCCCCGACCCCCTTCGACATACACATCGCCCACTACGGCGGCACCTTGCGCACCACGGCCGAGAAAATCGATAGCGGGAATGGCGGCAACGGCGGCAACGGCCGCGGACGGCTCCGCCGCCTCGCGGACGCCCTCACCCGGGCCATCGCCATGCCGAACACCCTGCTGCCCGGCATGGGGAGGGAGCTGTCCACCTACCTGAACGACCCCGCGCAGCGGGCCCAGGCACGCCACATCGTCGCCGAGGCCATCGCCGCCCGGCTGCCGGACGTGGTCATCGCCCACTCCCTGGGCGGCCTGGTCGCCTACGAGGCGCTCTGGGAACGGCCGGACCTCCCGGTGGACCTGCTGGTGACCCTGGGCGCCCCGCTCGGCCTGGACCTGGTCTTCAACCGACTGGAACCCGCCCCCGTCGACGGCCGGGGCCACCGCCCCCCGGGCGTACGGCGCTGGGTGAACCTCGCGGGCACCGACGATCCGCTGGCCGTTCCGCGCGATCTGACGGAGCGCTTCGAGGGGGTCTCGGTGAACATCCAGTGCGCCGGACTGGGGCTGGACACCGTCCGCACCCAGGGCTACGGCTATCTGCACAGCGTCGAGCTGGCCACCGTGCTCTCCCAGCACCTGGGCGGCGGTGACCGCGGCCGGGATACGTAGGATGAGATAAATAGTGTGCCAAGCGGCCCATGCCCCCAAGGGCCGGAGCGCGCCTCCCCTCAGCCCGATGGGTCGACGGCGCCCATACGACCGGTGCTGTCCGGCACGGGCACTGGCCCCGCCTCGTACGCGGGCGGCAGATCGCGGCGCCGCCGCATCGGGCCGAGCGCGAGGGTCAGCCAGCAGGACGCCACCGCCCCCGTCATGATCCACATGGTGGGGCGCAGCCCGAGGGCGTCGCCGAGGAGTCCGCCGAGCAGCGAACCGAGCGGAATGGTGCTGTGGTTGAGCATCATCGTCGTCGCGACCACCCGGCCCAGCAGCTCGGGCGGGCAGTAGCGCTGCCGGAAGCTGCCCACCACCACGTTGCACACCGCGACGCCCGTCCCCACCATGAACGCGCCGACCGCGAAGAGCAGCAGCCCGGCGCCGGGCGTGGCCAGCGGCATCAGCAGCGCGAACGGGCTGGTGGCCGCCTGGAGGACGAGCATCCCGCGGGCGGATCCGAAGCGGCGGCCGGTGGCCGTGGCCATCAGGGCGCCGAGGATGCCGCCGAGGCTGCCCGTCATGATCAGGACACCGACCGTCGCCTCGGACACTCCCACCGTGCGGACCAGGAACACGATCTGCACCGCCTGGTATCCCATCAGCGCCATGTTGAGCACGGCCCCGTACGTCACCATCGGCCGCAGATAGGGGTCATGGCGGACGAAGCGCAGTCCCTCGCCGATGCGTCGGCGCAGGGTGGCCGTCGCGTCGGGGGCCGACGGAGCGGGCTCCCGGACCCGGATCATCAGCAGGCACACCGCCGAGACCACGAAGGTCAGTCCCGTTGTCGCAGGACCCCGGGGCGCCGTCCGGCTCCCCGGGAATCATTCGTCGTGTCCATGCCCTCTTGATACGGGGCCGGGCGGGGCCCGTCATCCGAATTCCCACCGTGGTGGCTGTGCCGCCCTGCGTGAACACGGCCTCGCTTTATTACATCTGTATGAAACCGGGGGGCTCGATGCGTGACGTCTGTCGATGGCCGGGGTCTGGCGGGACACCTAGATTCCACTGAACCGCAACCCGCCCCACACCTGCCTTCACCGGGCTTCGGTCCTGCTCGGGGCCCCTTTTCGTGTCACCGATCGGGGACACGGCTCACTGCCGGTGACGCCTTCCGTGCGCCCCCCACAGGGTGCGTCCGTGCGTGCCGGCTCCCGCCGTCATCAGAGACGAGGAACGATCATGAGCGCCCAGAAGCCGATCACCACGGACGCCCGCGCCCCCGGTGGCGCCGAGTCGCCGCCCGGGGTGTCCCCGCCCGGTGCCGCGGGGGGCACCGGCTCCGGTAACGACGACGGCCTGAAGGCCGGGCTGAAGAACCGCCATCTGTCCATGATCGCCATCGGTGGCGTGATCGGGGCCGGGCTGTTCGTCGGCTCCGGTGCGGGGATCGCCGCGGCGGGGCCCGCCATTCTGCTCTCGTACGCCCTGGTGGGCACCCTGGTCGTGCTGGTGATGCGGATGCTCGGCGAGATGGCCGCCGCCGATCCGGTCTCCGGTTCGTTCTCGTCGTACGCGGACCGGGCGCTCGGCCGCTGGGCGGGGTTCACGATCGGTTGGCTGTACTGGTTCTTCTGGGTCGTGGTGCTGGCGGTGGAGGCCACCGCGGGCGCCGACATCCTCACCGGATGGATACCCGCGGTGCCCCAGTGGGGCTGGGCCCTCATCGTCATGGTGGTGCTGACCGCGACGAACCTGTTCTCGGTGGGCTCCTACGGGGAGTTCGAGTTCTGGTTCGCGGGGATCAAGGTGGTCGCGATCGCCGCGTTCATCGTGATCGGCGGGCTGGCGATGTTCGGTCTGCTGCCGGGTGCCTCCGACGGCGCGATCGGCACCGCGAATCTGACCGGTCATGGCGGCTTCCTGCCGAACGGCCCCGGTGCCGTGCTCACCGGGGTGCTGATGGTCGTGTTCTCCTTCATGGGCAGTGAGATCGTCACGCTCGCGGCGGGGGAGTCCGCCAATCCGCGCAAGGCCGTCGCCCGCGCCACCAACAGTGTGATCTGGCGGATCGCGGTCTTCTACCTCGGTTCGATCCTCATCGTGGTGACCCTGCTGCCGTGGAACTCCCCCGAGGTGAAGAAGAGCCCGTACGTGGCGGTGCTGGACCACATCGGCATCGCCCACGCCGGTCAGGTGATGGACGTGGTCGTGCTGACCGCCGTGCTCTCCTGTCTCAACTCCGGCCTGTACACGGCCTCCCGGATGGCGTTCTCGCTCGGCGGCCGCGGGGACGCGCCGAAGAGCTTCAGCCGCACCACCGAGCGCGGCGTGCCGGCCACGGCGATCCTCGCCTCGGTCGTCTTCGGTTTCGTCGCGGTGTTCTTCAACTACGCCTACCCCGACACGGTGTTCCAGTTCCTGCTGAACTCCTCGGGTGCGGTGGCGCTCTTCGTCTGGCTGGTGATCTGTTTCTCCCAGCTGCGGATGCGCAGGATCCTGGAGCGCGAGTCGCCGGAGCGGCTGACGGTGAAGATGTGGGCGTACCCGTATCTGACCTGGGTCACCATCGGCATGATCGTCTTCGTGGTGGGCTACATGTTCACCGATGCCACCGGCCGTGAGCAGATGGTTCTGTCGCTGCTCGCCGCGGCCGTGGTGCTCGCTGTCGCCCTGGTGCGCGAGGTGCGGCGGAAGCGGTCGCCCGAGGCGCTGGAAAAGGAACTGACGTAGCCTCAAAAGACCATGTGCACGCAGGATGGGCGGAGTGGCTCATTCCGCCCATGATGCGGCCATGGAAGGAAAACTGACGCGTCGTCACTTTTTAGGGCTGGCGGCCCTCCAGACGGCCGCCGCCCTCGGCCTCACCAGAATCGGCCTCACCCCGGCAGCCGCCGCGCAGAGCGCCGACAACACCCCCGCCCTCGTCATCGGATCCGGCTACGGCGCGGCGGTCGCCGCGCTCCGGCTGGGCGAGGCGGGCATCCGGACCCTCGTCATCGAGATGGGGCGGCTGTGGGAGGCGCCGGACTCGGGCGGGACGGTGTTCTGCTCGATGACCGCCCCCGACCAGCGCTCCATGTGGTTCAAGCGCAGGACCGAGGCGCCGCTGTCCACGTTCCTGTGGCTGGACGTCATCAACAAGGACATCACCCCCTACCCCGGTGTCCTGGACCGGGTGCGGCACTCGAACATGTCCGTCTACGTCGGGCGCGGGGTCGGCGGCGGATCGCTGGTCAACGGCGGTATCGCGGTCACCCCGCCCCGCGCGTACTTCCAGGAGGTGCTGCCGGGCGTCGACGCGGACGCGATGTACGGCACGTACTTCCCGCGCGCCAACCGCATGCTCGGCACCGCCACCATCCCCTCCGACTGGTTCGAGAGCACGGAGTGGTACCAGTACGCCCGGGTCGCCCGCGCCCAGGCGAGCGCGGCGGGGCTGAAGACCGTCTTCGTGCCCAGCGTCTACGACTTCGGCTACATGCAGCGCGAGGCCGCCGGGACCGCTACCAAGTCCGCGCTCGCCCAGGAGGTCATCTACGGCAACAACCACGGCAAGCGCAGCCTCGACAAGACCTACCTCGCGGCCGCCCTCGGCACCGGCAACGTCACCATCCACACGCTCAGCCGCGCCCGGGCGATACGGCGGGCGGCCGACGGCACGTACACCGTCACCGTCGACCGCATCGACACCACCGGCGCGGTCACCGCGACGGACGAGATCGCCTGCCGCGCCCTCTTCCTCGGCGCGGGCAGCCTCGGGACGACCGAACTCCTGCTGCGCGCCCGCGAGACCGGCACACTGCCCGGGCTGAACGCGGAGGTCGGCCGGGGGTGGGGCGGCAACGGCAACGTCATGCTGGGCCGCGCCAACCACGTCTGGAACCCCACCGGGGCCCATCAGTCCACGATCCCGGTGACGGCCATCGACGACTGGTCCAACGCGGCCAACCCGGTCTTCGCCGAGATCGCCCCGCTCCCGGCCGGCACCGAGACCTGGGCCAGCCTCTATCTGGCGATCACCAAGAACCCCGAGCGGGGCACCTTCACCTACGACGCCGCCAAGGACGCCGCCGTACTGAACTGGACGGCCGGGCAGAGCGCCCCGGCCGTCGCCGCCGCGAAATCCCTCTTCGACCGGGTCAACGCGGCCAACGTCACCATCTACCGCTATGACCTCTTCGGCGACACCCGCGCCTTCGCCGCCGACTTCTGCTACCACCCGCTGGGCGGCTGCGTGCTGGGCCGCGCCACCGACGCGTACGGCCGGGTCGCCGGTTACCCGCGGCTCTACGTGACCGACGGATCCCTCATCCCGGGCTCCATCGGCGTCAACCCCTTCGTGACGATCACGGCCCTGGCGGAACGCACCATGGCCCGCGTCCTCGCCGAGGACGACGTGGGCCGCTGACCGACACCACGGCCCCCGGCGCACGCCGTCATCGGCCCGGCGTCATGTGCTCAGCAGGGAGTCGTCCTGGACGCGGGCGCCGGGGAGCCGGTGGCGGGCGGCGATCAGGGCGGTGTCCACGTCCCGGGTCCCGGTGGCCACGCACAGGGTGTAGGCCACGTCGTCCATGCGCTGCCGGACTTCCGGGCTGCCCACGTCGGCGTGCAGGGCGTGCAGGGTCTCGTACTGCTCGATGAGATTGCGCAACACGGCGGGGTGGGCCATCAGCATGG
Source organism: Streptomyces botrytidirepellens (assembly GCF_003721215.1). Taxonomy (NCBI): domain Bacteria; kingdom Bacillati; phylum Actinomycetota; class Actinomycetes; order Kitasatosporales; family Streptomycetaceae; genus Streptomyces; species Streptomyces botrytidirepellens. The sequence goes on along the minus strand of NZ_RIBZ01000319.1, from coordinate 23,605 downwards.
GGGCTCTCCTCGGGTGATGAGACTGCGGACATCGGGCTGGTCGGGCATCCGTCTACCCGGTGCGCGAGGCCCCATGCACGGCCGTCGCGGTCTCGGCCGCCGCGGCGGGGGCCGGGCGCGGCCGGGGGAGGAAGGAGGCGAGGACGAAGGCGAGGAGGGCGGCTCCGGCGCCGACGGCCATGACCACCCGGAAGCCGTTCTGGGCGGGAAGGGCGACGGAGCCGAGCGTGGTGGTCATCTCGGCCAGGACGACGCCCGCCACCGCGCTGGAGATCGAGGTGCCGATGGACCGCATCAGGGTGTTGAGGCTGTTGGCCGCGGCCGTCTCCGTCACCGGCACGGCCGCCATGACGAGCGCGGGCATGGCCCCGTAGGCGAGTCCGATCCCGGCCCCGATGACGCAGGAGACCAGGACGAGGTGCCAGATGGCGGACATCAGTGCGATGTTGAGGCCGTAGCCCGCGGCGACCACGACGGCGCCGAGCATCAGCGTCACCTTGGGGCCCTGGTTCTTGGAGATGCGCGCGGACAGCGGCGCCATGGCCATCATCACCAGCCCCGACGGCGCCATGACCAGGCCGACGGTCAGCATCGACTCCCCGAGGCCGTAACCGGTGGCCTCCGGCAGCTGGAGCAGCTGCGGCATCAGCAGGGACATCGCGAACATGGAGAAGCCGAACACGGCGGAGGCGAGGTTGGTGAGCAGCACCTGACGCCGTGCGGTGGTGCGCAGGTCCACCAGCGGCCGCGCGGTACGCAGCTCCCACCGGCCCCACAGCGCCAGCGTGACCGCCGAGGCGAGGAACAGCCCGAGGGTGAGGCCGCTGGTCCAGCCCCAGGTGGCGCCCTTGGAGATCGCCAGCAGCAGGCACACCAGCGCGATCGACAGACCGGCCGCCCCCGCCACGTCGAACCGTCCGCCGCTGCGCACCGCGGACTCCGGTACGAGCTTGACCACGAGCACGGTGGCGAGCGCGCCGAACCCGGCCGCGGTCCAGAACAGCACGTGCCAGTCGGCGCGTTCGGCCAGCAGCGCCGCGGCGGGCAGGCCCAGGGCGCCGCCGACCCCGAGCGAGGCGCTCATCAGCGCGGTCGCCGCGCCGAGCCGCTCCGCGGGCAGTTCGTCGCGCATGATGCTGATGCCGAGCGGTATGACCCCGGCCGCCAGGCCCTGGAGGGTCCGTCCGACGACCATGGGCGCCAGGGAGTCGCTGAGGGCGCCGACGGCCGACCCGGCGACCAGCAGGCCCAGGCTGATCAGGAGCATGCGCCGCTTGCCGTACATGTCGCCCAGCCGCCCGATCACCGGTGTCGCGACGGCGGCCGCGAGCAGGGTGGCGGTGATGGCCCAGGTGGTGTCCGCCGCGGAGGCGTGCAGCAGGCTGGGGAGCTCGGGGATCAGCGGGATCACCAGGGTCTGCATCAGCGAGACCACGATCCCGGCGAAGGCCAGGACCGCCACGACGGTGTTCGCCCGCGGTGGGCCGGAGGCCCCGGCGGTGGCGGGTCTGGGCAGGGCGTCGGACATGGCGGGGCCTCCGTCTGGGACAAATTTAAATCAGCTGGTTGACTTAATGTACCGGATCGGGTTGCCTGATCACCGGACGACGCCCGGATCGGAGGAGAACGCGGTGGTCACCAACGACGGCGAACAGGTGCTGAACCACGGCCACCCCGCCGACCTCAAGGCCCACCTGGCGTTCCCGGTGCGGTGGTGACCGTGGCGGGCGGGCCGTACGGGATGTGGCCGGTGCCGTCACACAGCAGACCGTCACACAGCACAGGAAGGAAGACGCATGACGCTTGCGGAGTTTCCGATGGCCAGGGCGGCGGGCTGCCCGTTCGACCCGCCGCCCGCGCTGCGGGAGACGACGGAGGAGGGGCCGCTCGCGAGGGTCCGGCTGTGGGACGGCAGCACACCGTGGCTGGTGACCCGGCACGCCGAGCAGCGGGCCCTGCTGGGCGACCCGAGGGTCAGCGCCGACATCACCCGGCCCGGATATCCGAGTCAGGCCCCGCTGCCCAAGGGCGGCACCGCCATCAGCTTCATCCTGATGGACGACCCCGAACACGCCCGGCTCCGGCGGATGGTCACGGCGCCGTTCGCCATCAAGCGGGTGGCGGCGATGCGCCCGGCCGTGCAGAAGATCGTGGACGACCTCATCGACGAGCTGCTGGCCGGTCCCACGCCGGTCGACCTGGTGCAGGCGTTCGCCCTGCCGGTGCCCTCGCTGGTGATCTGCGAGCTGCTCGGAGTGCCGTACGCCGACCACGACTTCTTCCAGGACAACAGCAAGGTCCTCATCAACCGTGAGGTGACGCCCGAGCAGCGGTCGGCCGCCCACGGAGCGCTGCTCGACTACCTGGACGGTCTGATGGGCGAGAAGATCGCCCACCCCGTGGACGATCTGCTGTCCGGTCTCGCCAGGCGGATCACCGGGGGCGAGATGACCCGCGAGGAGGCGGCCCAGATGGGCGTGCTGCTCCTGCTCGCGGGCCACGAGACGACCGCGAACATGATCGCGCTGGGCACTCTCGCCCTGCTGGAGAACCCCGGCCAGCTCGCCCTGCTGCGCGAGAGCGACGATCCGAAGCTGGTGGCCTCGGCGGTGGAGGAGCTGCTGCGCTACCTCAACATCACGCACAGCGGGCGGCGCCGGGTGGCGCTGGCGGACATCGAGGTCGCGGGCCGGGTGATCCGGGCCGGGGAGGGGATCATCCTGGCCAACGACATCGCCAACCGGGACCCCGAGGTGTTCCCCGACCCCGACCGGCTGGACCTCCGGCGCGACGCCCGCCGCCATGTGGCGTTCGGCTTCGGGGTGCACCAGTGCCTTGGCCAGCCGCTGGCCCGGATGGAGCTTCAGGTCGTCTACAGCACGCTCTACCGCCGTATCCCCACCCTCCGGCTGGCCACCGATCTGGAGAAGGTCCTCTTCAAGCACGACGGCTCGGTCTACGGCGTCTACGAACTGCCCGTGACCTGGTGAACCCGCCCCGGCTCAGGCCGGGTTCACGCCCAGCAGGCCGCGTACCCGGGCGGCGACGAGCGGGTCGGTCCCCTCCAGCGCCTTGTGCAGCCCGGACTCGTCGGAGAAGGGCCGCGCGGTCGCGAAGTCCCGCGCCCAGTCCGCCGGGGCACCGCACTCGGCGGTGAGGACGGCCGAAGCCTGGTCCGGCGGCATCAGGTCGAACCAGCGCAGCCCGAGCGCGGCGAGGCCGTCCGGGGTGGGGGCGCCGAAGAGCCGGAGGCGGGCCAGGCCGCCGTCGGGGTGGATGTCCAGCCGGACGTGGGTGACCGGCTGGGTGGTGGTGATCCGGAAGCGGTGCGGGGTGTCGCGCTGCAACCGGGTGCGCGGCAGCAGGTCGAACCACGCGTCGGGGGCGTCCAGGTCCCCGGCGGTGGCGTCGATGCCCTGGAGCCGGGCCGAGCCGGGGGAGTTGCCGATGAAGTACGAGGTGTCGATCGTGGCGTGGGTGATGCGGCCGCGGGCGGCGAGCTGTGCGACGATCCAGTCGTTGCCGTCGTCGCGGCGCCTGCGGGTCTCCCAGCCGTCGCCCATGACCCGGGGCAGCCCGGGGGCCAGGACGTTGTTGGGCGGGGAGTAGAAGCGGTTGCTGGCGTCGACGACCTGGCCGCCGTTCTCCACGGCGGCCAGGTCGAAGGCCGTGGCGGTGAGGAAGCGCGGATCCGGCACCACCTGCCCGTGGACGCGCAGCCGCGCGACGCCCCCGTCGGGGTAGATGCGGAGCCGGACATGGGTGAAGCGCTGCTCCACGTCCACCGCGAAGCGGTGCTCGCTGTCGCCGCGCAGGGCGCTCTTCGGCACGATGGGCACCCACGCGGCGCCCGCGATCTCCTCGGGCGTGGGATGGCCCTCGACCGCACACGCCTCCAGGGCGCAGTGTTCGGGGTAGTTGCCGGTGAAGTGGGCCGTGTCGACGATGACCCCGTGGATCACTCCGGGGGTGCCGAGGCGGACGATCGCCCAGTCGTGGTCCCCGTCCTCGAATTCGGGGCGGCGCCTGCGAGTCTCCCAGCCGTCCATGATCTGGCCCTTGTGGCCGAAGGTGTGGGGCTGGAAGACCGGTGCCGCGGGGCGCAGCAGGTTCTCCTTCTCGGCGAAGAACTCGTCGTTGGCCGCGATGACGCCGCCGCCGAGGGCGCGGGCGGCGAGGTCGGGCAGCAGGGTGAAGTCCGTCATGTCTCTCCTCGGCTCGGGAGTCGGCTCGGGAGCCGTTGCGGTGAGCCTCCCGGCGGCGCGGCTTCGACCGCGTGGATCACGCCGCCGGGAGGAGCTGTGGGGTTGTTGCCGTGCGGTGCCGCCCGGGGTCAGCCGATGGCGGTGCGGACCGCCGTGGGGGCGTGTTCGGGGCTGGTGGCGAGCTCCTCGAACTCGTTGACGTTGTCGAGTTCGGTGCCCATGGACACGTTGGTGACGCGCTCCAGGATGATCTCGACGACGACCGGGACCCGGTGTTCGGCCATCAGCTTCCTGGCCTCTTCCAGCGCGGGGGCGATGCGGTCGGGTTCGAAGACCCGGATGGCCTTGCAGCCGAGCCCCTCGGCGACCTTGACGTGGTCGACCCCGTAGCCGCCGACCTCGGGGGCGTTGACGTTGTCGAAGGAGAGCTGGACGCAGAAGTCCATGTCGAAACCGCGCTGGGCCTGGCGGATCAGCCCCAGATAGGCGTTGTTGACGACGACATGGAGATACGGGATCTGGAACTGGGCCCCGACGGCGAGTTCTTCGATCATGAACTGGAAGTCGTAGTCGCCGGAGAGGGCGACGACGGAGGCGTCCGGGTGGGCGGTCGCCACGCCCAGCGCGGCCGGGACGGTCCAGCCCAGCGGCCCGGCCTGACCGGCGTTGATCCAGTGCCGGGGGCGGTAGACGTGCAGCATCTGGGCGGCCTGGATCTGGGAGAGGCCGATCGTGGAGACGTAGCGGGTGTCCGGTCCGAACGCCCGGTTCATCTCCTCGTAGACCCGCTGCGGTTTGACCGGTACCTGGTCGAAGTGGGTCCTGCGCAGCATCGAGCCCTTGCGCCGGCGGCAGCTGTCGGCCCAGTCGCCGCGGTCCTGGAGGTGGCCGGCCGCCGTGAGATCCCTGGCGGCCTCGACGAACAGCTCCAGGGCGGCCCGGGCGTCGGAGACGATGCCGTAGTCGGGCGCGAACACCCGGCCGATCTGGGTGGGTTCGATGTCGACGTGGACGAACGTACGGCCCTGCGTGTAGGTGTCGACGCCGCCGGTGTGGCGGTTGGCCCAGCGGTTGCCGATGCCGAGGACGAAGTCCGACTCCAGCAGGGTGGCGTTGCCGTAGCGGTGGGAGGTCTGGAGGCCGACCATGCCCGCCATCAGCGGGTGGTCGTCGGGGATGGTGCCCCAGCCCATCAGGGTGGGCACCACCGGCACCCCGGTCAGCTCGGCGAACTCCACCAGCAGATCGGCCGCGTCGGCGTTGATGATGCCGCCACCGGCGACCAGCAGCGGCCGCCGGGCGGACTGGAGCAGGCCCATCGCCTTGTCGATCTGCGCCCGGGTCGCGGTGGGCTTGTGGACCGGCAGCGGCTCATAGGTGTCCGGGTCGAACTCGATCTCGGCCATCTGGACGTCGATGGGCAGGTCGATCAGAACCGGTCCGGGGCGGCCGGACCGCATCAGGTGGAACGCCTGCTGGAACGCGCCCGGCACCTGAGCGGGCTCCAGCACGGTCATGGCCATCTTGGTCAGCGGCGCCGCGATCGAGGCGATGTCGACCGCCTGGAAGTCCTCCTTGTGCAGCTTGGCCACCGCCGCCTGGCCGGTGATGCACAGGATCGGGATCGAATCGGCGCTCGCCGAGTACAGACCGGTGATCATGTCGGTGCCCGCGGGGCCACTGGTGCCCACACAGACCCCGATGTTCCCGGCCTCGGCCCGGGTGTAGCCCTCGGCCATGTGCGAGGCGCCCTCGACATGCCGGGCCAGGACGTGGGTGAGGCCGCCGTTGCTGCGCATCGCGGCGTAGAAGGGGTTGATCGCCGCGCCGGGGAGACCGAAGACGTGAGTGGTGCCCTCACGCTTCAGGATCTCCACCGCCGCCTGAGCCGCTGTCATACGCGCCATGGGGTGTCTCCTGTGGTTCCGGGGGTTCAGTGGATGTCGCGGCCGGCCAGGCGCTCGACGCCGCGCAGCAGTGCGGAGTGGTCCAGGTCGCCGTCGCCGCAGGCGCGGGCGGAGGCGACCAGCTGGGCGACGACGGAGCCGACGGGCAGCGGAGCGCCGACCGCCCGGGCGGCGTCGGTGACGATGCCCATGTCCTTGTGGTGCAGGTCGATGCGGAAACCGGGCTGGAACGAACGGCTCAGTACGGCGTCCCGCTTGCGGGCCAGCACGGTCGACCCGGCCAGGCCGCCGCCGAGCACCTCCAGCGCGGCCCCCAGGTCCACCCCGGCGTTCTCCAGGAACACCACGGACTCGGCCAGGGCCTGGAGATGGACGGCGACCATCAGCTGGTTGGCGGCCTTGACCGTCTGCCCGGCGCCGTGCGGGCCGACGTGCACGATGGTGGTGCCCAGCGCCTCGAACACCGGCTTCGCCTCGGCGAAGTCGTCCGTCTCGCCGCCGACCATGATGGACAGGACGGCCTCGATCGCCCCGGCCTCGCCGCCGGAGACCGGGGCGTCCAGCGTGCGGATGCCCTTGTCCCGCGCGGCGGCCTCGACCTCCAGGGAGGTCTGCGGGGTGATGCTGCTCATGTCGATCAGCAGGGTGCCCGGCGCGGCGTGTTCCAGGACGCCGCCCTCGCCGAGGACGACCTCCTTCACCTGCGGGTCGGCCGGGACCATGGTGATGACGACCTCGGCGTCGCGCACCGCCTGCGCGATGCTGTCCGCGGCGTGGCCACCGGCCGCCGTGAGCTTGTCGACGGCGGGGCGGCTGCGGTTGTAGCCGGTGACGGTGTGCCCGGCCTTGACCAGGTTGGCGGCCATCGGGCCGCCCATGATGCCCAGGCCGATGAAGGCGATCTTCCGTGGAGTGGCGGTCATGGTTTCCTCCGTGTGGTTGCTGTGAGGGCTCGGTCAGGCGTGGGCGGTGCTGCCGCGCCGTTCGCGCGGGAGCCAGTCGAAGCTGTCGGCGCTCGGGCCCTGGGCCTTGTACTCCAGGCCCACCCAGCCGTCGTAGCCCGCCGCCTCGATCGCGGTGAGCTGCCCGTCGAGGTCCAGCCCGCCGGTGCCCGGCGCGCCCCTGCCGGGCGCGTCCGCGATCTGCACATGGCCGATGCGGTCCGCGTGGGCGGCGATCACACCGGCCACGTCGTCGCCGTTCACGGCCAGGTGGTAGAGGTCGGCGAGGAAGCGCACATTGCGGGCGCCGGACGCGCGCTCCACCCGGTCGATGGCGCCGAGCGCGTCCGCCGCGGTGAGCAGCGGGTACGCGGGGGCGCCGCTGACCGGCTCCACCAGCACCGTGCCGCCGATGCGCCGCGCCGCCTCGGCCGCGAGCGCCAGGTTCTCGGTGGCGAGGGCGTCCTGCTCCGCCGGGTCGGCCCCGTCGACGCGGTTGCCGTACAGGGCGTTGAACGCGCGGCAGCCCAGCTGTTCGCCGATCCCGACGGTCACGTCGATGTTGTCGCGGAACTCCGCGCTGCGGGCGGGCCAGGACACCAGGCCGCGGTCGCCGCCCGGCATGTCCCCGGCGAAGAAGTTCAGCCCGGTCAGCTGGACCCCGGCGTCCCGCACCGCGCGGACGAAGGCGTCGACGTCCTTGTCCTCCGGCACAGCGACCGCGTGGGGCCACCAGAACTCGACCGCGTCGAACCCGGCGGCCTTCGCTGCGGCCGGGCGCTCCAGCAGCGGCAGCTCGGTGAAGAGGATCGACAGGTTGACCGTGTAGGGGAGACGGTGGGCGCTCATTTCTCACATCCCAGGACGTAGGTGCTCTTGTCAGGTGCTCTTGCCAGGCGTTCTTGTCAGGTTCGGGTGCGGCTCGCGTCCCGGACCGCCGCGGCGACCGCGGGCGCGACGTCCGGGTCGAAGACGCTGGGAACGATGTGTCCGGCGTGCAGATCCCCGGCCGCCACCGCGTCGGCGATGGCGCGGGCCGCGGCGATGAGCATCGCGTCGGAGATCTCCCGGGCGTCCGCGTCGAGGAGTCCGCGGAATATGCCGGGGAAGGCCAGCACGTTGTTGATCTGGTTGGGGTGGTCGCTGCGGCCGGTGGCGACGACGGTGGCGTGGCGCCGCGCCCGGACCGGATCGACCTCGGGGTCGGGGTTGGCCAGGGCGAAGACGATCGCGTCGTCCGCCATCGCGGCCACGTCCTCTCCGTTCAGGATGTCGGGTGCGGACACGCCGATGAAGACGTCCGCGCCGCGCAGGGCGTCCGCCACGTTGCCGGAGCGGTTTCCGGCGTTGGTGTGCTCCGCGAGGCGGCGGCGGGAGTCGTCCAGCCCGGCCCGGTCGCGGTGGATGACACCGGCGCGGTCGCAGGCCACGATGTCGCCCGCGGCCTCGGCGGCCAGCAGCCGGATGATGGCGGTCCCCGCGGCGCCCACACCGCTCACCACGATCGTCGTATCGGGGAGTTTCTTGCCGACCACGCGCAGGGCGTTGGTGAGGGCGGCGAGGACGACGACGGCCGTGCCGTGCTGGTCGTCGTGGAAGACCGGGATGTCCAGCTTCTCGCGCAGCCGCCGTTCGATCTCGAAGCAGCGCGGTGCGGCGATGTCCTCGAGGTTGACACCTCCGTACACCGGGGCGATCAGCTCGACGGCCCGGACGATCTCGTCGGTGTCCTGGGTGTCCAGGCACACCGGCCACGCGTCCACGTCGGCGAACCGCTTGAACAGGGCGGCCTTGCCCTCCATGACGGGCAGGGCGGCCGCGGGGCCCAGGTTGCCCAGGCCGAGCACGGCCGATCCGTCGGTCACGACCGCGACCGTGTTGCGCTTCACGGTGAGGCGCCGGGCCTCGTCCGGGTCGGTGGCGATGGCCCGGCACACGCGGGCGACCCCGGGGGTGTAGGCGCGGGAGAGGTCGTCGCGGTGGCGCAGCTCGACCCGGGGGACGACCTCCAGTTTGCCCCCGGTGTGCATGAGGAACGTGGCGTCGCCGACCGTGCGCACACCCACCCCGTCCAGCGCCGCCACCGCTTCGGCGATGACCTGGATGTGGCCGCTGTCGACGGCGTCGCAGGTCAGGTCGACCACGATGCGGTCGGTGCCGGTCTCGACGACGTCGAGTGCGGTGAGCACGCCCCCGGCGTCGCCCACCGCCGCGGCCAGCCGCCGGGTGGAGGCGGCGTCGGCGGGGGCCTCGGCACGCAGGGTGAGGGCGCATCCGGGACTCGGTGTGGGCATGGGCTGACCTCGCACGCTCGGGGCGCCTCTGGAACGCCGGGTTGCTTCATCCGCCACTTCCGTGAACTTCCACGATGCGGATAGTGATTTTTGCTTAGCGGAATAACAACCCCTGGGGTGCGTCGGAGTCAACCCCCCGGTAGCGATGGGTCCGCTTCAGTAAAAGGTTTGATCAGCCCGCAGCGTGCGAAGCGTTGACATGGGGTCGCGGCCGACCTATACATCTCCCAGTTGAAAAAAGTTTTCCGCGAAGTGGAATGGCCTGGATCGGGGAGAGGTGACCGCCCCCTCCTCCAGGGCCGAGCCGTCCCCCGGTGGCATCACCCCGGCGGGACCGTCCCACGCTCGTGTCATCCCCAGAGGAGCCCCGCCCCGTCTGTGGAGTGCGGCCCGCCCCAGGAGGTTCTTGACGTGAAACCCATCCATCTGCTCGGCGCGATCCCGTTTCTCGGGATCCTCGGGGGGATCTTCTTCGTGAACCGGGTGACGCCCTACGTCCTCGGTATGCCGTTCATCCTCTTCTGGCTGGTCCTGTGGGTCGTCCTGATCTCGGTGACCATGGCCGTCATCTACCGGCTCGACCCCGCCAACCGTGAAGAGGAGACCTCGTGATCGCCCTCGCCGTCATCGGCCTCTTCCTCGCCGCCTCGCTGCTGCTGGGGCTGCGCGCCCGCCGCGGCAGGGACATGGACCTCGAACAGTGGTCGGTCGGCGGCCGAGGCTTCGGCACGATCTTCGTCTTCCTGCTGCTGGCCGGTGAGATCTACACGACCTTCACCTTCCTCGGCGCCTCCGGCTGGGCCTACGGCAAGGGCGCCCCGGCGTACTACATCCTCTGTTACGCCTCACTCGCCTATGTGCTGTCCTACTGGCTGCTCCCGGCCGTGTGGCGCTACGCCAAACAGCACCGGCTCATCTCGCAGTCCGACTTCTTCGTCGCCAAGTTCGAGAGCCCGCTGCTCGGTGCGCTCGTGGCGCTCGTCGGTGTCATCGCGATGGTGCCGTACCTCGTCCTCCAGCTGAAGGGACTCGGGATCATCGTGTCGGTCTCCTCCGACGGCAAGATCCCCTCCCACTGGGCCATCGTGATCGGCACCATCGCCCTGACCGTCTACGTCACCATCTCGGGCATTCACGGTTCCGCGTGGACCGCCGTCATGAAGGACGTCACCATCCTCGCGGTCGTCCTGATCCTCGGCATCTACCTGCCGATCCACTACTTCGGCGGCTTCGAGAACATGTTCCAGGCGGTCGACAAGAGCCAGGCGGGCTTCCTCACGCTGCCCTCCAGCGGGATGAGCACCTCGTGGTTCGCCTCCACCGTGCTGCTCTCGGCACTCGGCTTCTACATGTGGCCACACACCTTCAGCGCCTCCTACAGCGCGCAGAACGAACGTGTCTTCCGCCGCAACGCCATCTTCATGCCGCTCTACCAGCTCATCCTGCTGTTCGTGTTCTTCGTCGGCTTCACGGCCATCCTCGTCGTGCCCGGCCTCAAGGGCGCCGACGCGGACCTCTCGCTGCTGCGCATCACGACTGCCACGTTCCCGTCGTGGTTCGTGGGCATCGTCGGCGGCGCGGGACTGCTCACCGCGCTGGTCCCCGGATCGCTGCTCCTCATGACCTCCGCGACCTGCCTGGCGAAGAACGTCTACCGCCTCGCCCGCCCACAGAGCAGCGACCAGCAGGTGACCCGCCTGGCGCAGTGGCTGGTCCCCGCGCTCGCGCTGGTGTCCCTCTACTTCACCTTCAACGGCGGCAGTTCGATCGTGTCCCTGCTGCTCATGGGCTACGCCCTGGTGACCCAGCTCTTCCCCGCCCTGCTCGCGAGCCTGGCCAAGCGGCAACTGGTCACCAAGCAGGGGGCGGCCGCGGGCATCGTCGTCGGCGTGGTCACGGTCGCCGTCGTCACCCTCTCCGGTGTCACGGTCGGCAGCCTGATGCCGGGCCTTCCGCAGAGCATCAAGGATCTGAACGTGGGCGTCATCGCGCTGGTCCTCAACGTCGTGGTGATGGCGGCCGTTTCCGCCGCCACCCGCACGGCGGGACGCTCCAGCCCCGCCCCGCAGGTCCAGCCCGAGGCCGCGGCCGGAGCGGGCTGACCCGCGNGCGGGCTGACCCGCGCCCCGCACACACGCCGCCACCCCCGGCCCGGCCGGGGGTGGCGGCGTGTGTCGGTGGCCCTCGTAAGCCACGGGTCACCAGCTGCTCTTGGTCACCCCGGGAAGCTCGCCCGCGTGCGCCATCTCGCGCAGCCGGATGCGGGACAGCCCGAAGGCGCGCAGATGGCCCCGGGGGCGGCCGTCGATGGAGTCCCGGTTGCGTACGCGCGTGGCGCTGGCGTCACGCGGCTGGCGGCGCAGCTCCCGCTCGGCGGCGAGGCGTTCCTCCTCCGGGGTGTGGGGAGCGGCGATGAGCGCCTTCAGCTGGGCGCGGCGCTTGGCGTAACGGGCGACGATCGCGCGCCGCCGCTCATTCTTGACGATCTTGCTCTTCTTCGCCATCAGACCTTCCCTCCCCGGGCGCGGATGCGGGCCACGGCCGCTTCGATGCCGATGCTGTCGACGGTCTTCACGGCCCTGGCGCTGAGCGTGAGCCGGACGTGGCGCCCCTCGCTGGGCAGCCAGTAGCGCTTGCGCTGGATGTTGGGGTCGAACCGGCGCTTGGTGCGGCGGTGGGAGTGGGAGACGTGGTTGCCGAAGCCGGGTCGGCGTCCGGTGAGTTGGCAGTGGGCGGACATGGGTCCTCTCTGGTCGTGTTCGTCGTCGGTTCGGGGGATATGCGGGTGCCACCGTAGCAGCTAGATGAAAATGATAACCAAAAGCTAGTGCCTGGCTGCCTCGGTCGTCTCACCCGCCTCCACCACGACGGTCCGCGAGGCGAGCGCCGCGGTGGCCGCGTCGTGGGTGATGAGGATCAGCGCCAGGTCGTCGCGGTCGCGCAGCAGCGTGGTGAGCAGATCGAGGAGGCCGCGCCGGGTGACGGTGTCCAGGCCCGAGGTGATCTCGTCGCACACCAGCACCCGGGGCCGGGCGAGCAGGGCGCGGGCCAGCGCCGCACGCTGGAGTTCACCCCCGGACAACTGCCCGGGGAGCCGGTGCGCCAGCTCGTCCACCAGCCCGAGACCCTCCAGGGTCGTCCGCGCCTCGGCCCGCGCCGCGGCCGGGGTGGCGCCCCTCAGCCGTACCGCCGTGCGCGCCACCTGGTCCAGCACCGGCCGGTGTTCGTCGAAGGCGGCCCGCGCATCCTGGAAGACGTACTGGACGGCGGCGATCTGCGCCCGGGTGCGCGAGCGCAGACTGCGCGGCAGGGGCGTCCCGTCGAGCAGCACCTGTCCGTCGTGGTCCCGGTGGAGTCCGGCCAGACAGCGGCCGAGGGTGGTCTTGCCGCTGCCCGAGGGGCCGAGGACGGCGAGGCAGGTGCCGCTGCGGACGGTGAGGTCGCCGGTGCGGAGCACGGGGGTGGCCCCGTGGCGTGCGGTCAGGCCGCGCACCCGCAGGACGGTGTCGCCGGGCGGCACGGGCCCCGTGGCCTTCGGCGCGGGCCCGTGTGCCGCGAGGAGTTGGCGGGTCCAGGAGTGGGCGGGCGCGTGCCACACCCGCTCGGCGGGTCCCGCCTCCACCACCCGGCCGTCGCGCATCACCACGACCTCGTCGGCGAGGGTCCGCACCACGTCGAGGTCGTGGCTGAGCAGCACCACGGCGATGCCCTGTGCGGCGACCGCGGACAGCCGCTCGACGACGCGCTGCTTCGTCACCGGGTCCTGCCCGGTGGTCGGTTCGTCCGCGACCACCACCCGGGCCCCCAGGAGCAGCGCCTGCGCGAGCACGACACGTTGCTGCTGGCCGCCCGAGAGCTGATGCGGATAGCGGCGCAACACCTGCTCACCGTCCGGGAGTTGGGCGAGCGCCATGGCGCTGAGGACGCGTTCGCGCGCGGCGGCCCGGCGCTCGGAGCGCGGTAGGTTCCGCACCTGGCCGCGTGCGATGTCGCCGAGCAGCGCGCCGACCCGGCGGGCCGGGTTGAGGACGGCGGCCGGGTGCTGGGGCACGTATCCGGCCGGACCGTCGGCCACCCGGACCCGGCCGGTGACCCTCGCCCCCGCCGGGTACTCGCCGAGCAGCGCGAGGCCCGTGGTGGTCTTGCCGCTGCCGGACGAGCCCACCAGCGCGGTGACCTTCCCGGGCAGTGCCCGCAGGCTCACCCCGTCGACGATGGCCCGGCCGCCGATCTCGATGCGCAAGTCCTCGATCTCCGCGACCGCGCTCATGTCCGTTCCCCCTTGTCCGGTTGACTACGGCGCTCCAGCACGGCGTCGCACAGCAGGTTGCTTCCCGTGGTCAGGGCGACGATCAGCAGCGCGGGCACCACGACCGCCCAGGGCTGGACGAACAGCCCGGTGCGGTTGCGGTCCACCATGACGGCCCAGTCCGCGGCGTCCGGTGCGACACCGACGCCCAGGAACGCGGCCGTGGCCACCAGATAGAGCACCCCGGTGAGCCGGATCCCGGCGTCGGTGGCGAGAGTGCGCACGGTGGACCGGCCGACGTAGCCGACCCCGATCCGCCACCCGCTCTCGCCCTGCATGCGCAGCGCCTCCACCGCGGGGCGCGAGGCGGCCTCGGCCGCGGCGGCGCGTACGATCCGGGCGGCGTCCGGGATGTTGACGAGCGCCACCAGCAGGGCGAGCCCCGCGGGACCGGGAGCGGCGACGGTGGCCACCAGCAGGAGCAGCAGCAGCGACGGCACGGCGAGCAGCACATCGAGGGGGCGCATGAGCAGGTCCTCCAGCCGCCGCCGATGGGTCAGCGCGGCGAGGAGCCCGAGCGGCAGGGCGATCAGATAGGTGAGGGCCGTCGCGGCGAGCGCGACCAGGACCACCGGACGTCCGCCGAGGAGGATCTGCCGCCACACGTCGCGGCCGGTGAAGTCGGTGCCCAGCCAGTGGCCGCCGCCGAGCGTGAAGGACACGGCGCGCGGCCCGGCCTCGCCCGCGACGTACGGCCCCAACAGGGCCAGGGCGAGCGGGACACCGGCGAGCACGGCGGCGAGGACATAACGCCCCGGCCGCCTGCCGAGGGGGACACTCACGCCGTGACCTCCGCCCGGGGAGCGAACCGGTGGGCCACCAGATCGGCACCGGTGTTCAGCACGACGGTGATGAGCCCGAACACCACGGCGAGCCCCTGGACGACGGGCATGTCGCGTTCGGCGACCGCGTTCAGCAGGACGGTTCCCAGCCCCGGGATCACGAAGAGGCCCTCCACGACGATGACGCCGCACAGCAGCCAGTCCACGGTGCGGGCGAGGTGCTGGGCGGCCGGGGCGACCGCGTTCGGCAGGGCGTGCGCGTAGCGCACCCGGACACCGGACACGCCGTACCGGCGGGCCTGCGCGACGTACGGCGAGGCCAGCGCGTCGATCATTCCGGCGCGCACCAGACGGGTCAGCGAACACACCGGCCGGGACAGCAGCACGAGCACGGGGAGCACCAGGGTGGCGGGGTGGGCGAGCAGCTCGGTGCCGTAGCCGACGGCGGTCGCCGGAAACCAGCCCAGCCGCAGCGCGAAGGCGGTCACCAGGAGCGTGCCGAGGGCGAATTCGGGGACGGCGTAGACACCGAGCGCCACCGAGCTGATGACCCGGTCCGTACGGCGCCCCGCGTAGCGGGCCGCGAGCACCCCGAGACCGACCCCCAGCGGCACCAGGAGCAGCAGCGTGAGCCCGGCGAGCAGCAGCGTCGGGCCGAATCCGTCGCTGACGTACGAGCCGACGGGGCGGCCGGAGACCAGCGAGGTGCCCAGGTCGCCGTGGAGCAGCCCGGTCGCCCAGTCCAGCAGGCGTACGGCCGCGGGCCGGTCCAGGTCCATGGCGTCCCGGATGGCGGCGATCCGTGCCGGGTCGGGCTGGTCCCCGGCCAGGGCCACGGCGGCGTCGCCCGGCAGCGCCTCGGTGAGCGCGAACACCAGCAGCACCACGGCCACGGTCTGCGCCGCGCCGAGCAGCAGCCGCCGGGCGAGCCAGGAGCGCAGACCCGTCACCGCAGCCAGACCTTGTCGAACCGGGCCCAGTCCAGGGTGTTGGCCGGTGCCCGGCGGTCCACGCCGCCCACGGTGCGGGCCGTGCCGATGATCCAGTCGGCGAACCCCCAGACCAGGAAGCCCCCTTCGGCGTACAGGCGGCGCTGCATGCGCTCGTACACCGCGGCGCGATCCCGGTCGTCCCGGGTGGACTGGGCCTGCTGGTAGAGGGCGTCGAAGTCCTTGTGCTGCCACTTGGTGGCGTTGGTGGTGGAGCCGGTGAGCAGCCGCTGGGAGAAGTGGGATTCGATGGGCATGGCGCCGGAGCGGTAGCTGCACAGGGTGCCGGAGTCGAGGATGTCGTTCCAGTAGGACTCCTTGCTGCCGTTGCGGACCGTGATGGTGACCCCGGCCTTGGCGGCCTGGTCGCGGAAGATCCCGGCGGCCTCGGTGAACCCGGCGGCGACGGCCGAGGTGTCGAGGGTGACCCGGAGGTCTTCCGCGCCCGCCTGCTTCAGCAGCTTGCGTGCGCGTCCGAGGTCCTGTTCGCGCTGCGGCAGGCCGTCGGCGTAGTACGCGTAGCCCTTGCCGAAGAGGTCGTTGCCGATCTCGCCCGCCCCGGACAGGGCGCCGTTGAGCAGCTCCTTCCGGTCGGCGATCAGGAAGAACGCCTCACGGACCCGCTTGTCGTCGAAGGGCGGTCGGTCGGTCTTCATGGCGAACGCCTGCATGGCGCTGCCCGGCAGCCGGACGATCTCGATCTGGCCCGCCTTCTCGTGGGCGCGCGCCGTGGTGGGGCTCAGCTCGTGGGCGTATTCCACCTGGCCGCCGAGGAGGGAGTTGACGCGCGCGGACTCGTCGTTGGCGACGATGAACTCCAGCTGGTCGAGGTAGGGGGAGCCGTCCCAGTAGTCGTCGTTGCGCCGCAGGACGGTGGAGCGGCCGGGGGAGAACGAGACCAGGCGGAAGGGGCCGCTGCCGACCGGCTTCCCATCGAAGTCCCCGGCACCCTCGGGGACGATGTACGCGCCGAACGCGGCGAGCACATTGGGGAATTCGGCGGTCGGGCGCTTGAGGACGAACTCCACGGTCCGCCGGTCCAGCGCCCGGCTGGCCTTCAGGTCGATGGGTTCCAGGGACGCCTTGGCGCGGAAGGTCTTCTCCGGGTCGGCGATGCGGCGGTAGCTGAAGAGGACATCGTCCGCGGTCACCGGCTTTCCGTCGTGGAAGGCGGCGTCCCTGAGGGTGACCTTCCAGCGGTCCAGGCCCGCGTTCGGCTCCCACGCCGAGGCCAGGCGCGGCCGGGCCACGAGGTCCGCGTCGTAGTCGGCGAGCTTGTCGTAGAGCGCCTTGGCGCGGGCGGCGTCGGCGAAGAGGCTGCCCAGATGCGGATCGAGGCTCTCGCTCGCCCCGCCACCGGCGAACGCGGCGCGCAGCCGCCCGCCGCGGCGCGGCGGGCCACCGCCCGGTCCGTCGCTGCCGGAGGGGGAGCCGCCACATCCGGTGAGGGCGAGCGCGCCGAGCGAGGCCGCGCCCGAGGCGGCGAGAAAGCCACGGCGGCGCAGGTCCGGGTGGCCGAGGCGGTGGGCGGGATCGTCATGCATGCGGTGTCCTTGGCTGGTGGTGTGCGGACACGCCCTCAGGCGTGTCCAGCCGGGCGATGAGGTGCAGCCGGTCGGCGTCGGCCCTGACGCCGGGGGCGTCGCCGTCCCGCCACGGCGGTTCGGTGCGCGGCCCCGGTCCGTCGTGGAGCGCGAGGACGGTGAAGCCGTGGGCGGCCAGGAAGTGGCGCAGTTCCTGGGGCAGGAGCAGCCGCCACGCGGAGCGCTGCTCGACCGGCGGCGATCCGTCGTCGGCGGTCCACACCCGGGTGCGGCGCAGCAGTTGCGCGGTCCGGTCGACGCGCAGCGTGGTGGTGGACCGGTAGCCGGTTCCCCGCCACGTGAACGTGTCGACGGACGGGGTGTCCAGGAGGTCGGTGCGGCCCAGGAAGTACGCGCCGTTGCGCATCTCCGCCACGAGGAGGCCACCGGGCGTCAGGGCGCGGCGGCAGGAGCCGAGGAAGCCGTCGAGGTCGTCGTTGCCGTGGCAGTACAGCAGGGCGCTGTCCAGACAGACGACGGCGTCGAACGTGCCGAGCGCGAAGCCGCGCAGGTCGGCCCGGCGGTACTCCGGCCCGGGATGCCGCTCGCGGGCGTAGCCGAGCATCGCAGGGGAGAGGTCGGCTCCGGTGACCGCCCGTCCCGCGCGGTGCAGATACGCGGCGTCGCGCCCGGTGCCGCAGCCGATGTCCAGGACGCGCCGCCCCGCGCCGTACCGCCGCAAGGTGTCCTCCGCCCAGCGTCCGGCCAGCCGCTCGGGGTCCGGGAACCGGGCCTCGTACAACTCCGGGCTGTCGGTGAGCAGATTGCCGGATCTTCTGCTGTCCCCGCTCACGCCGCCGCCACCACGGCTTCGGTCCGGGCGGGCAGCGCACCGGAGCGGTGCAGCCACGCGACACCGCCCGCCGAGGCGAGGCCGAAGCCCGCGCAGCAGGCCCAGGGCAGCCACGCGGCGCCCCCGCGCTCCCCGGTGTCCATGGCCCAGCCGACGGCCGTGTTGCCGACGGCCGCGGCGATGCCGGACACCACGTAGAACACCCCGAAGTAGGTGCCGGTCAGCTCCGGCCGTCCGAAGCGCGGGATCAGCTCCATCACGAACGGCTGGGCCGCCATGATCCCGAGATACAGCAGCAGCGCACCGGCCAGCACCGGCAGCGCGTACAGCACCGCCGTGCCCCGCCCGCCGGGCGAGGCGCCCGCCACCAGCAGGGGCGGGACGAAGGCCAGCCCCATGAGGGCGAGGCCCGCGCCGATCCACCGCGCCCGGCTTCCGCGCCGCTTCAGGGCGCGGGTGACGCGCAGTTGCAGCGCCAGGTTGGCGAGCGTGCCGACGAGGAACACGAGCCCGGCCGCGCCGTCCCAGCCGGTGGCCCGGCGCGCCCCGGCGGGCAGCAGCAGATACAGCTGGTTCTCCAGGGTGAACATGCCGACCATGGCCAGGGCGAAGGCCAGGAACGCGCGGTTGCCCACCACTTCCCGCCAGTCCGCGAGGACACCGCCGGCCGACGGCTCGACCTCCCGGGCGGGCAGCACCAGCGCCTGGGCGACGGTCAGCACCGCGAAGATGGCGGCGGCGGTGAGCGCCGAGGCCCGGAAGTCCACGAGCAGCAGCGCGCTGCCGAGCAGCGGCCCGATGAGGGCGCCGGTGGTGGCGAACACGTTGAACAGGGCGAACGCCTCCGCCCTGCGCCCGCCCGCCTCGCGGGCGAGATACGCCCGCACGGCCGGGTTGAACAGGGCCCCCGCGAGGCCGCTGAGCACGGACGCGGCCAGCAGCACCGGCAGCCCGTCGCCGAGCGCGAACAGCGCGAATCCGAGGGTGCGTACGGCGCACCCGGCGATGATGACGCCCCGCGCGCCCAGCCGGTCCGCCGCCGATCCGCCGATCAGGAACAGGCCCTGCTGGCTGAGGTTGCGCACCCCGAGGACGATGCCGACGACCGCCGCCGACATGCCCAGATCCTCGCCGAGGTGGGTGGCGAGATAGGGGATGAGCAGATAGAAGCCGGTGTTGACGCCGAGCTGGTTGACCAGGAGCAGCCGGATCGCGAGCGGGAATCCGCGCAGTTCACGCCACGTCTTCACGGTGGCCCTCCTCTTCCTCTGCGCAGGCTCCGGTGGCGGTGGCGAGCGGCCGTACGCCGAGCCCGGGGCGGCCACTGGCCCGCACCACACCGTCGGTGCCGCCGATGCCGGTCCACGGGTCGTGGGCGAGCAGCAGGTGTCCGTCCAGGTCGGCCCAGCGGGCGTGGCCCGCGAGGTGGACGGCGGGCGCGATGCCGAGGGTGCTGGCGGTCAGGCAGCCGAGCATCAGCGCGGTGCCACTGCCCTCGATGAGCGAGGCGATCCGCAGCGCCGCGCGGACACCACCGCACTTGGCGAGCTTGACGTTGACTCCCTGCACGCGCCCCGCGAGACGGTGGACGTCCTCGAGGGACACCGCGTCCTCGTCGGCGATGACGGGGAGCGGGGAGTGTTCGGCGAGGCGGGCCAGCGCCTCGGGGTCGCCCGGAGCGATGGGCTGCTCGACGGCCTCGACGCCCAACTCGGCGCATAGGGGGAGCAGTTCACGCGCCCGGGCCACGCTCCAGGCGCCGTTGGGGTCGAGCAGCAGCCGGGCGTGGGGTGCGGCGGTCCGTACGGCCCGTATCCGCGCCATGTCGTCCTCGGCGTCCGGGGCACCGGCCTTGACCTTGATGACGGAGAACCCGCTGTCGGCCAGGCAACGGGCCTGCGCCGCGGCGCGCCCGGCCGGGACGATACCGAGGGTGCGGGCGGTGGCGGCGAACGGCTCCGCGGTCGCGCCGACGAGCCGGTGCACGGGACGGCCCGCGCGCTTGCCGCACAGGTCGAGGAGCGCGGATTCGACGGCCGCCGTCACCGCGGCGGGCCGACGGCCCGGTTCCTCCTCCCACAGGGCCCGCAGCGCGCTCTCCGGGTCGGCGAACCGGCCCAGCTCCAGGGCCGCTTCGTGCAGCAGCCGCTTGAGGGTGGCGGTGTCCAGGCCGTAGTACGCGCTGCTGACGGCCTCCCCGTGGCCGCGCTGTCCCGCGTGCTCGATCCGCAGCCACACGGCGTCGCGCGCGGCCATGGTGGAGCGGGATATCCGCAGCGGCTCGGCGAGGTGGAGGGTTACGGTGCGTTGGCTGACGTTCACGGGCTCTCTTCCCGGATCGGGATCCCGCCGGTCAGCGGGTCGGTGACGGTGGTGCAGCGGACCCAGCCGGTGGCCTCGGCGGCGTGCGGGTGGGCGATCTGCACGGGACGGGTGGCGGCGGCGGTGAGGTCGACGCCGTGGGCGGTGGTGAAGTCGTCGTCGTAGACGGTGCCGAGGTAGCGGTGCGGCCCGTCGGGGAACACGGTGGCGACGACGGCGCCGGGGTGGACACGGGCGGCCCAGGCGGCGACGAGCCCGACCGCGCCGGTGCTCCAGCCGCCGCTGACGAAGCTGCCCCGGGCCAGTCGGCGGCAGGAGTCCGCCGCTTCGGCAGGGCCGACCCAGTGGACCTCGTCGAAGGCGCCGTAGGCCACGTTGCGCGGATGGATGCTGCTGCCCAGACCCCGCATGAGCCGGGGCCGGGCGGGCTGGCCGAAGATGGTCGAGCCGGTGGCGTCGACGCCGATGAGCCGCAGCCCTGGCCAGTGCCCGCGCAGCGGGTGGACGATGCCCGCGCTGTGGCCGCCGGTGCCGACGCTGCACACCAGGATGTCGAGGTGGTCGAGCTCGGCGGTCAGTTCGTGGGCGAGGGAGGCGTAACCGGCCGTGTTGTCGGGGTTGTTGTACTGGTCGGGCCAGTAGGCGTCCGGCAGCAGGGCCAGCAGCGCGCGCAGCCGGGCGAGGCGGGCGGCCTGCCAGCCGCCCTCGGCCGCCGGGCGGTCGACCAGTTCCAGCTGGGCGCCGTAGGTGCGCAGCAACCGCCGCATCGACGGTTCCAGCTCGGTGTCGCAGACCAGCACGATGGGATGGCCGAGCGCCTGGCCCGCGAAGGCCAGTCCGATCCCCAGGGTGCCGGAGGTGGACTCCACCACCGGCGCACCGGGCCGCAGTTCACCGCGCTCCCGGGCGCCGAGCAGCATGGACACCGCGGCGCGGGCCTTCATGCCACCGGCGCCGAGCCCTTCGAGCTTGGCCCAGAAACCGGGGTGGGGGCAGGGCAGATCGGTGGTGACGCGGGCGAGCGGCGTGCGGCCGAGCAGCGCGAGGAGGTCGCTGTCGGCGGTGGGGTGATGGACGGCCGTGGTCATGCTGGACCCCCGTAGTGGCCTCCGTAGCAGTGGATCAGCCCGGGGCCGCCGTCCAGCCAGAAGAACGGGTAGGGCTCGGCGCACACCGCGGTGACCCCGGCGCCCAGGAAGCGCGGCAGGATCGCGCTGCCGGTCTGCGCGAACATCACCAGCTGCTTCCCGTGGCGCAGCGCGTGCTCCCGCAGCGGCTCGAAGGTGCCGTTGCCGAGCGTCATGCCGGAGGCGAGCACGGCGTCGCAGCGGTCCAGGTGGGCGAGCGCGTCGGTGACGACCGGCTCGCCCCATTCCGTCGTACCGCCCTTGAGGTCGCACGCCACATAGTCCAGGCCGCGCGAACGAAGCGCTTCCAGAAGGGAGTTGACGACACCGACGACCAGGACGGTCCGGCCCGGCTCCGGGCCGAGCAGCCCGGCGACGGACTCGGCTCGGGCGCGGGACTTCTCCAGCGAGGTACCGGCGGCCAGCGGCTGCGGGCGCGCACCGGACGCGGAGGTGTGCGGCAGCATCCGCAGGAGATAGGCGTCGAGGGCGGCGATGCGGACCGGCGTCAGCTCGTGGCGCAGCAGCCGGGCCACGTCCGCGCCGACGCACGTGTCGATCGCCTCGTCGGGCAGCGCGCCCGGCTCGACCGCGCACGAGCCGACGGCCTCGCCCAGCCGCAGGCTGAGCACCTCGTTGCGATAGCCGCCGCTGCGGCCGTCGTGGCGTACGGCCTGGCGGGTGGTGAAGGCCACGGCGATGCGCTGGGTGCGCGGATCGGGCCCGAAGGCGCCGTCCAGTACCCGGTCGGCCAGCTCCTCGTACGAGAAACACGGTGGCGGCGACGAACACGGCGGCGCCGAGGGCGGAGGCGCGGTCACCGGGCCACCACCCGCGGGCGCAGTCCGGACAGCAGCGCTTCGACCCGGGCACGGGCCCCGGGCCCTTCGGGGTCGCCCGCCATGACGTGGCCGAGGTATTCGTTGTTGCTCCCGGCCGCCTTGACGGTCCTGCCGGGCTCGGCGAGCTGGACCTCCAGCACGTCCGGCGCTTCCCGCACCGCGTCGCCGCCGTCGACCGAGGCCAGGGTGCCCGCGGTGTCCGGCACCAGGAATCCGATGGCGGCGCTGCGCAGCCCGGTGTCCCAGCCCCGCAGGTCGGGCCGGTGGCCGAGGGCGACGTCCACGCAGGCGGTGGCCAGGTCGACCCCGGTGACATGGCGGATCAGTTCGGTGATGCGGTTGCCCGCGGGGCGCGGGTTGACCTCCACCACGCGCGGCCCGGCGGCGGTCAGCTTGATCTCGGTGTGCGCGACGACGCTGTCCAGGCCGAGCGCCTTCAGGGCGAGCAGCGCGGTCTCGCGCGCGGCCGCGGCGTCGGCGGGTGCGAGCGCGGCGGGGAACATGTGGCCGGTCTCGATGAACGCGGGCGCCCCGCCGACGCTCTTGTCGGTCACCCCGATCACCTCGGTGGTGCCGCCGTACGACACGGTTTCGACGCTGACCTCCGGGCCGTCGAGCAGCTCCTCGAGCAGCACGGCGGGGGAGCGGCGCTGGCCCCTGGCGTTGACCGGGAAGCCGTCGAGCGCGCGCCACGCGTCCCGCAGCGCGGCCTCGTCGTCGACGCGCCGTACGTACATCCCGGCGCACAGGTCCACGGGCTTCACGACCAGCGGATAGCCGATCTCCCGGGCCGCCTCGGCCACCTCGGCCCACGCGGAGCGCACCGCGAACCGCGGTCCGGGCACTCCGGCGGCGTCGAGGACGCGCCGGGTCGCGTCCTTGCGGCAGGCGTTCCCCACCGCTTCGGCCGACGGGCCGGGAAGCCCCAGCCGGTCCGCGAGGCGCGCCGCCACCGGCAGGTAGTAGTCGCAGGAGGTGATGACCCCGTCGAAACCGAGAGCGGTGTGCAGCCGCTCGACCGCCGGCAGCAGGGTGGCGGTGTCGTTGGTGTCGGCGGTCAGCACGTGGCGCGCGGCGAGCAGCGGGTGGGCGGTGCCCTCGGGTGCGGAGCGCAGGTAGTGGTGCAGGTCGCGGGTGAGGAAGGTGAACGCGTGCCCGCTCTCGCGGATCGCCCGTGGCAGCAGCCTGCTCATCGATCCGACCCAGCTCTCCACCATCAGCAGATGAGCCACAACTCTCCTTCGTCGCCGTGCGGTTGAGGTTCCGGGCAGGCCGGGCCGCGCCCTTGGCGGCAGGGGCACCCGTCTTGACCGCCTAGACGATATCGATAATCGTTTTCATTGTCATCTGATGATCCGACGGGATCTGCCTGAGCTGATTGCGAGACACATGACCCCGGCTGCACGACGCACCGCCCTGTGGTGCGCGCTCGCGGCGAGCGCCGCCGCCCTCCTCCCGGGCACCCCCGCCCGCGCCGCCACCGCCACCGCCGCCCCGCCGCTGCGCTTCGG
>NZ_RIBZ01000316.1:0-25929 GCF_003721215.1 Streptomyces botrytidirepellens | reverse complement strand
CGCGGCCCCGGCCCACGCGCCCGCGGACGACGAGGCGACGCGCGTGTACGGGGAGACCGCGGGCGGTCTGCCCAAGCGCCGCCGCCGGCAGCCCACCGCCGCCCCACCGGTGGACGGGCCCACCGCGCCCGGACCGCGGTCCGGCGCCCCCGAACCCGACACGGGGTCGCACCGTGTCCGCTCGGCCGAAGAGACCGCCAAGCGCATGGGCGCGTTCGCGCGCGGTACGCGCTCCGGCCGTGGCGTCACACAGGATGCCGCCCCTCACACCGAAGAAGGGAACCGCCAGGCATGAACGACCACATGAACAACGAGCTGGGATGGATGCTCGACGAGGTGGTCAAGATGCCGGAGGCACGGCACGCGATCCTGCTCTCCGCGGACGGGATGCTGCGGGCACACTCCGCGGGCATCGCGCGGGACGAGGCCGAACGCCAGGCCGCGGCGCTCTCCGGGCTCCAGTCGATCAGCCGCAGCACCTCCGAGTTCTGCGACCGCGAGGAGACGCCCTGGCAGCAGACGCTGGTGGAGTTCGTCGGCGGCTACGTCTTCCTGATCGCCGCCGGTCCCGGCGCGTACCTGGCCGTCTCGGCCACCGAGCACGTGGACATGGAGGCGGTCAGCTACCGGATGCAGAAGCTGGTCGACCGGCTGGGCAAGGAACTGACGAGCCCGCCGCGGCAGGGCGCGGCCTGGCAGGGGATCGGCAGTCCCGCATGAGTCCGGGCAGGCGCGAACGAGGATTGGTACGGCCGTATGTCGTGACCGACGGCCGTGCCTACCCGAGCCGCAACACCTTCGACCTGGTGACCCTGGTCATGGCCCACCCCGACCGGCCGCTCACCGGGCTCAGCCCGGAGAAGCGGGGGGTCATGGACCTCTGCCTCGGCGGCGCGCTGTCGGTCGCCGAGGTCGCCGGGTATCTGGAGCTGCCGGTGAGCGTCACCAAGGTGCTGCTGAGCGATCTGGTCGACAGCGGCCACATCAGCACCCGGGCCCCCATCCCGAAGGCCGAACTCCCCGAGACCCAGCTCCTCCAGGAGGTGCTCGATGGACTCCGCGCTCGCCTCTGACCGGGGCGCGGTCTATCTGCCCCAGACCGTACGGACCGCGGCCAAGCTGCTGGTCGTCGGGCACTTCGCGGTCGGCAAGACGACCTTCGTGGGCTCGCTGTCCGAAATCCGGCCGCTGCGCACCGAGGAGACGATGACTCAGGCCGGTGCGCTCATCGACGACCTCGCCGGCATCGAGGAGAAGACGACCACCACGGTCGCCATGGACTTCGGCCGGCTCACCCTCAGCGAGTCCCTGGTCCTGTACCTCTTCGGCGCGCCCGGACAGCAGCGCTTCACCCGGATGTGGAAGGACATGACGAACGGCGCGCTGGGCGCGCTGGTGCTCGCCGACACCCGTCGGCTGGAGCAGTCCTTCCCGGTGATGGCCGTCCTGGAGGAGCAGGGCCTGCCGTACGCCGTCGCCGTCAACCACTTCGAGGGCGCGCCCCGCTTCGCCGAGACGGAGGTCCGGGAGGCGCTCGATCTGCTGCCGGAGACCCCGCTGGTCACCTGTGACGCCAGGGACCGGATCTCCTCCACCCACGCCCTGATCGCCCTCGTCCAGTATTTGCAGGCCCGGCACACCAGCTAGTTCGTCCCAGGAGAATGTGTGACCCACCGTCCAGACCTCGAGGCCGTCACCGGAACCGCACCACCGCCGGGCTGCCCCGCGCACCAAGGCGGCGCGGCCGGTTCCGCCGGTCCCCTGGGGCATGGCGCCCGGGTGCCGATGTACGGCGCCGACTTCGCCGCCGATCCGCACGGGTTCTACGCCCGGATGCGGGCCGCGGGGCCCATCACCCCGGTGGAACTCGCCCCGGGCGTCGACGCGTACCTGGTCACCGGCTACTCCACGGCGCTGGAGGTCCTGCGCGACACCGAGCGGTTCGCCAAGGACCCGCGGAACTGGGCCGCCCTCACCGAGGGCCGGCTCCCGGAAGACAGCCCCGTGCTGCCGATGATGGAGTTCCGGCCCAATGCCCTGTTCACCGACGGCGAGCAGCACGCCCGCTACCGCGGGGCGATCACCGACAGCCTCAGCCGCGTGGACTCGCACGCGCTGAGCGACTACGTGGAGCGCAGCGCGGACACCCTCATCGACTCCTTCGTGGAGCGGGGCGAGGCCGAGCTGCTGAGCGAGTACGCGGGGATCATCCCGCTGATGGTGTTCAACCGGCTCTTCGGCGCCCCTCCGGAGCAGAGCAGCGAACTGATCCGGATCCTCACGATCATGTTCGACGCGAGCACCGCCGAAACGGGGCAGGCCAACCAGGACCTGTCGCGCTACATGGCGGACCTCGTCGACGCCAAGCGCCAGAAGCCCGGCGCCGACGTCACCTCCTGGATGATCGCCCATCCCTCGCGGCTGGCCGACGACGAGCTGATGCAGCAGATCGCGCTGCTGATGGCGGCCGGTACCGAACCCCAGGTGAACCTGATCGGCAACGCGCTGCGGCTGCTGCTGTCGGACGACCGGTTCGCCGGTGAGCTGTCCGGGGGCAGCCTGCCCGTCCAGGACGCCCTGGACGAGGTGCTGTGGGCCGACCCACCGCTGGCCAACTTCGGTACCCGGTTCGCCCGCTACGACGTCGAGATGGGCGGCGTACGGCTGCGCAAGGGCGACGCGGTGCTCACCAGCTACGCCGCGGCCAACACCGACCCCGAGCTGACCTCCCAGGGCCGCGCCGGCAACCGGGCCCACCTCGCCTGGAGCGTGGGCGCCCACCGCTGCCCCGCCGAGGGCCCCGCCCGGGTCATCGCCTCCGTCGCCATCGAACGGCTCCTCGACCGCCTCCCCGACATGCAACTCGCGGTGTCGTCCGACCAGTTGACCTGGCGCCCCGGCCCCTTCAACCGCGCCCTGGCCTCGCTGCCCGTGCGGTTCCCCGTCCTCACGAAGCCGACCCCCGGACCCGCCTCCATGCCGCCCGCCGCGGCCGTGCCCGCGCAACGACAGCCCGCCGAGCCCCAGGGAGACAACCAGTGGTCCACGAGTCCCGTCCCCTCGTCCTCGACCCCACCGGCAGCGACATCCACGCCGAAGCCGAGCGCGTCCGAGGCCAAGGGCCCGCGACACCTGTGGAGCTTCCTGGGGGCTTGGTGGCGTGGGCGATAAGCCGCCAGAGCCTGCTCAAGCAGCTCCTGACCGACCCGCGGGTGTCCAAGAACCCGCGCCTGCACTGGCGGGCCTGGAACGAGGGTGAGGTCCCGTCCGACTGGCCGCTGATCGCCTGGGTGGCCGTGCAGAACATGTTCACGGCCTACGGCGCCGACCACCGCAGGCTGCGCACCCTGGTCTCCAAGGCGTTCACCGCGCGGCGCACCGCCGCCCTGCGGCCGCGCATCGAGGAGATCTGCGCCGACCTGCTGGACCGGCTGGCGGCCACCCCGCCGGGCCGTCCGGTCGATCTGCGCGAGGGGTACGCGTACCCGCTGCCGCTCCGGGTGATCTACGAGCTGTTCGGGCTCACCGACGAGGGGCTGCGCGCGCGGATGAGCGCGTTCGCCGACAGCTCCTTCCGCACCACCACCTCGCCGGAGGAGGTCGCGGCCGCCTCCGCCGAGATGGACGCCATCATGGAGGCGCTCGTGGCCTCCAAGCGCGAGCGGCCCGGCGACGACCTGACCAGCGGCCTGATCGCCGTGCGCAGCGAGGAGGACTCGCCGCTGAGCGAGCGTGAGCTGTGCGACACCCTGGCGCTGATGCTCACCGCCGGGCACGAGACCACGGTCAACCTCCTGGACAACGCCGTCCACGCGCTCCTCACCCACCCCGAGCAACTCGCCCATGTGCGCGAGGGCCGGGCCTCGTGGGAGGACGTGATCGAGGAGACGCTGCGGCACTCCGCCCCGGTCGCCAACCTGCCGCTGCGCTACGCCGTCGAGGACATCGAGCTGGAGGACGGGGTGGTGCTGCGCAAGGGCGACGCGATCCTCGCCGCCTACGCGGCCGCCGGACGCGACCCCGAGATCCACGGCGGGGACGCCGCCGCCTTCGACGTCACCCGGCAGATCAAGAGCCATCTCGCCTTCGGCCACGGCGTCCATCTGTGCGTGGGCGCGCCGCTGGCCCGGCTGGAGGCCGCGATCGCGCTCCCGGCCCTGTTCGACCGCTTCCCTCGACTCTCGCTAGCGTCCGGGCAGGACGCGCTGGAGCCGATGGAGTCCTTCATTTCCAACGGCCACCGCGCCCTGCCGGTACGGCTGTCCTGACCGCCGTACGGCCCGCCCGGCCGCCCGCCCGTCTCCGGGTGGGCAGGCGGCTGGGCGGGCGCCCGGCCCACCCTTTACGATCCTCTGCGTGTCCAAACTGACCGACGTCCCGAAACGGATCCTGATCGGGCGCGCGCTGCGCAGCGACAAGCTGGGGGAGACCCTCCTCCCGAAGCGCATCGCGCTCCCCGTCTTCGCCTCCGACCCCCTGTCCTCCGTCGCGTATGCGCCTGGGCAGGTGATGATCGTCCTTTCCGTGGCGGGTGCGTCGGCCTACAAGTACTCACCGTGGATCACGATCGCGATCATCGTGCTCATGTTCACGGTGGTCGCGTCGTACCGCCAGAACGTGCACGCGTACCCCAGCGGGGGCGGTGATTACGAGGTCGCCAACACCAACCTCGGCCCCAAGGCGGGACTCACCGTTGCCAGCGCCCTGCTGGTGGACTACGTCCTGACGGTGGCCGTGTCGATCTCCTCCGGTGTGGAGAACCTCGGCTCCGCGGTCCCCTTCATCGTCGAGCACAAGACGCTCTGCGCGGTCGCGATCATCCTGTTGCTGACCCTGATGAACCTGCGCGGCGTCCGCGAGTCGGGCAAGCTCTTCGCGATCCCCACGTACGTCTTCGTCGGCGGCGTCTTCGTGATGATCCTCTGGGGCGCCTACCGCGCGCTCGTCCTCGGCGACGACATGAAGGCCCCCACCGCCGGTTTCGAGGTCCACGCCGAACAGACCGGGCTGGCCGGCTTCGCGCTCGTCTTCCTGCTGCTGCGCGCCTTCTCCGACGGCTGCGCCGCGCTCACCGGCGTCGAGGCCATCAGCAACGGGGTGCCCGCCTTCCGCAAGCCCAAGAGCCGGAACGCCGCGACGACGCTGGCGCTGATGGGCGGCCTCGCGGTCACCATGTTCGTCGGCATCATCACCCTCGCCATGGTCACCAACGTCAAGATGGCCGAGGACCCGGCCCACGACCTGTTCAAAGACGGCGCCGCGCTCGGTTCCGGTTACACCCAGAACCCCGTGATCTCGCAGGTCGCGGCCGCCGTCTTCGGCGACGGCTCGTTCCTGTTCGTGGTGCTCGCCGCGGCCACCGCGCTGGTCCTGTTCCTGGCCGCCAACACCGCGTACAACGGCTTCCCGCTGCTCGGCTCGATCCTCGCCCAGGACCGCTACCTGCCGCGCCAGCTGCACACCCGCGGCGACCGGCTCGCCTTCTCCAACGGCATCGTGCTGCTCGCCGGGGCCGCGGCGGTCCTCGTCTACATCTACGGCGCGGACTCGACCCGGCTGATCCAGCTCTACATCGTCGGCGTCTTCGTCTCCTTCACCCTCAGCCAGACCGGCATGGTCCGGCACTGGAACCGCCACCTGGCCGGTGAGCGCGACCCGGCCGCCCGGCGCCGCATGATCCGCGCCCGCGCGATCAACACCTTCGGCGCCTTCTTCACCGGGCTGGTCCTGGTCGTCGTGCTGCTGACCAAGTTCACCCACGGCGCGTGGGTGGCGCTGCTCGGCATGGCCGTCTTCTACATCACCATGACGGCGATCCGGCGCCACTACGACGGCGTCTCCGAGGAACTGGCCGCGGCCGAGGAGCAGCACGACGAGGACGAGGTCCGCCCCTCCCGGGTGCACTCCATCGTCCTCGTCTCCAAGATCCACAAGCCGACGCTGCGCGCCCTGGCCTACGCCAAGCTGATGCGCTCCCACCGGCTGGAGGCGCTGAGCATCAACGTCGACCCCGCCGAGACCAAGGCGCTTCAGTCCGCGTGGCACGAGCGCGGCATCGACGTCCCGCTGAAGATCCTCGACTCGCCGTACCGCGAGATCACCCGGCCGGTCATCGACTACGTCAAGGGACTGCGCCGGGAGAGCCCGCGCGACGTGGTCTCCGTCTACATCCCCGAGTACGTGGTCGGCCACTGGTACGAGCACCTGCTGCACAACCAGAGCGCGCTGCGGCTCAAGGGCCGGCTGCTGTTCACCCCCGGCGTGATGGTGACCTCCGTGCCCTGGCAGCTGGACTCCTCGGAGCTGGCCCGCAAGCGCGCCCGCAAGCGCGCCGAGTGGAACGCCCCGGGCTCGGTCCGGCGCGGCCCCGTGGTGCCGCCGCGGCCGAAGGGCGAGCGCAAGGCCGATAAGGCGGGCGTCCGGACGCCTGGCCGATAGCCTTTGTGCGGGGCGGGGATACGGGGACGTAGACTGGTGGGCTGCTGTTCCGCCCACCCCCTCACCCCCTCTGGAGCCGAGCCCGCCATGCAAAGTGAACCCAAGGCGTCGCTGGTCGGCGAGGAGTACGAGGTCGAGGTCGGCCCGGTGGCGCACGGCGGCCACTGCATCGCCCGGACCGCCGAGGGCCAGGTGCTGTTCGTACGCCACACCCTGCCCGGTGAACGGGTCGTCGCCCGGGTCACCGAGGGCGAGGAGGGCGCGCGCTTCCTGCGCGCCGACGCGGTGCGGATCCTGGACCCCGCCAAGGACCGGGTGGAAGCCCCCTGCCCGTTCTCCGGCCCCGGCCGGTGCGGCGGCTGCGACTGGCAGCACGTCGCCCCCGGCGCCCAGCGCAGGCTCAAGGCCGAGGTGATCACCGAGCAGCTCCAGCGGCTGGCCGGGCTCACCCCCGAGGCCGCCCGCTGGGACGGCACCGTCGAGCCCGCCCCCGGCGACAAGGTGGCCCGCGGTGAGGTCCCGGCCTGGCGCACCCGGCTCCAGTACGCGGTGGACGAGGCGGGCCGCCCCGGGCTGCGCCGCCACCGCTCGCACGAGGTGGAGCCCGTCGACCACTGCCTGATCGCCGCGCCCGGGGTCACCGAACTCGGCATCGAGAAGCGGGAATGGCCGCAGATCGAAAGCGTCGAGGCCATCGCCGCCACCGGCTCCTCCGACCGCCAGGTCGTCCTCACCCCCCGCCCCGGCGCCCGGCTGCCGATCGTCGAACTCGACCGCCCGGTCTCCGTCCTGCGCATCGCCGAGTCCCGCGGCCGCGAGCGCCACCGCCTCGTCCACCGCGTCCACGGCCGCCCCTTCGTCCGCGAACGCGCCGCGGACCGCACCTGGCGCGTCGGCGAGGGCGGCTTCTGGCAGGTCCACCCCAAGGCCGCGGACCTGCTCGTCGAGGCCGTCATGCAGGGCCTCATGCCGCGCAAGGGCGACACCGCGCTCGACCTCTACTGCGGCGTCGGCCTCTTCGCGGGCGCCCTCGGAGAGCGCGTCGGCGAGCGCGGCGCGGTGCTCGGCATCGAGTCCTCCAAGCGCGCGGCCGAAGACGCCCGCCACAACCTCCAGGACCTGGACCGCGTCCGCATCGAACACGGCAAGGTCGAGCAGGTCCTGCCCCGCAC
Organism: Streptomyces botrytidirepellens; assembly: GCF_003721215.1. NCBI lineage: Bacteria > Bacillati > Actinomycetota > Actinomycetes > Kitasatosporales > Streptomycetaceae > Streptomyces > Streptomyces botrytidirepellens. The sequence goes on along the minus strand of NZ_RIBZ01000316.1, from coordinate 18,319 downwards.
CGGCATCACCGAGGCCGACCTGATCGTCCTCGACCCGCCCCGCTCCGGCGCGGGCAAGGAAACGGTCGCCCACCTCGCCTCCCTGGGCGCCCGCCGCATCGCCTACGTAGCCTGCGACCCCGCAGCCCTGGCCCGCGACCTCGCCTACTTCCACGACGCGGGCTACACCCCGCGCCGCCTGCGCGCGTTCGACCTGTTCCCGGTGACCCACCACGTGGAGTGCGTGGCGGTGCTGGAGCCGGCGGGGAAGGGCCACTGACCTGCGGCGTTGTTGAGGGAGGGAGCTTGTCGCGGGTGCACTTCCACCTGTTCCCGCACACCCCTCACGTGGAGTGCACGACGACTTCTGTCTCCGCCCTCAGGGACGGGCTGACCTGCTGCCTCGTAGGACGAAGTCGACGGTGGCGGGCAGGTGCGCCTTGGGGCCGCAGTACGCCGGCTGTGGCTCAGAAGGCGGGCACCACCCGTCCGCGGAGGCCGCCAGTCTCCAGCAGCGGGGGGAACGTCGTCTTGACCACGATGCCGCGGTCACCGGACACCTGGATGCCGTGGCGCGACGTCGCCACGCGGCCACCGTCGCGCACCGCGCGGGAGGCGGGTTCGGCGATGCCCGCGGTGTCGATGAGTCCGTCGACACCGCTCGGCACCTCCTTGCGCACCAGCTCAGGGAACCAGCTGGACGGCGTAGCCGCCGACCGCACCGGCCGCTCCGGCGACCGCCACGGTGGCACCGGGCGTCGGACAGAGGGGGCTCCTCCAAGCTGCGATCGGCTGTCGGGGGAGGAGCGCCCGTGATCAGGCGCCGACGGCGGTGCACTTCCCGACGCACGAGGACCTGCTCGGGGCGGCGATCGGCCGGCTGGTGGTGCGGACCAGTCCGCGGCTGCGCGAGATTCTGCGGCACGACGAGGGCCGGGCGGCAGGCGGCGCCGCCCGGCGGGGCGGGGCTTGTACCGGGTGCTCGGTGACGTACTCGGCCCGGAGGCCACCGCCGCGCCCGGCTCTCCGCCGGTGGCCGAGCTGACCGTGCAGCTCCTGCGTGGCATGGCGATTTCCGAAGGGCTCCACCGCGAGGACGCCGACCGGGAGGCGCATCTGGAACAACCGCACCATCGGCGCACCCATCACCAGGTCACTTATCGCCTACGACGGCTGAGCCACATCGGAACCACTCAGCCGGGCCAGGCTCCTGTCGAGCCGAACTGACATACCGTCGAGGACAACACCGAGCCCGAACTCGAGTGCATCGGTGCGCGCGGTGCGCGGATCCGCGTTCAACTGCGCCTGTTCCGCCACCCTCGCCTGGAGGCGGGGGAACTGGGCCACGATCTGGTTGGCGTTGACCACGGCCTCCTGTAGTTGCAGCTGTACTTTCTCGCTGTCCTTCTGGCTCTTCAACAACATGGCCTGTGAGGAGTCCTGGTAGGCGGCGCCGATCACGAAGGTGAACAGCGTGTTGACCGCCCAGTCGAGGTCGACCCCGGTGAAACCCGCGGCCTCGAAGATGGCGTAGCTGTGGTCCTGGCAGCGAGCCATTCCGGCGCCGTAGGCCAGGCAGCTGGGGATCGCGGGGATCAGCCAGTGATGCGTGACGCCGAGCCCGTACGTGCTGCGCGCCAGCTCGACGGCGGCCCGCCGCCATCCCACCTCACCGGGGTCAAGCACTGAAATCTCGCCCCAGATGCGGTCACTGGCCAGCGCGATCAGATTCTCCTTGCTCTGCACGTGCCAGTACACCGACGTCGCGGCCGAGCCGAGACGTTGCCCGAGCCGCCGCATACTCAGGCCGTCGAGGCCCTCCTCGTCGAGCAGCTCGATGGCAGCACTGACGATTTGCGCCCGGCTCATGGTTCGACGAGTCATATACCCAGCCTAACTTGAACACTGTCCGAGACTCACTTGCACACCGTTCGAGACCTATCGTACGCTGTTCAAGTCCGACTTGAACAGCGTACGATGAGGAGTCGATCACCGATGGCTGAAGCCGATGGCGTCCCCGCGGTGTGGATGCGGGGGTTACGCAAGTCCTATGGCGCGAAGGAGGTGCTGGCGGGCATCGATCTCGACGTGCCCACGGGGAGCGTGTTCGCCCTGCTGGGGCCGAACGGCGCTGGGAAGACCACCACGGTGCACATCCTCAGCACCCTCGTCCAGGCCGACGACGGCCAGGTCCGCGTCGCCGGCCATGACCTGAGGAAGGAGCCCAACGCCGTGCGCTCGGCCATCGGGCTCACCGGCCAGTTCGCGGCGGTGGACAAGCTGCTCACCGGCGAGGAGAACCTGCGTCTGATCGCCAAACTTCGGCACCTTGACCGCGCGGCCGCCCGCCGCCGGATCGCGGACCTGCTGGAGTTGTTCGAGCTCGGTGACGCGGCGAAGAAACCGCTGCACACGTACTCCGGCGGCATGCGCCGCAAGCTCGATCTGGCCCTGACCCTGCTGGACCAACCCCCGATCATCTTCCTTGACGAGCCCACGACCGGTCTCGATCCCCGCAGTCGGCAGGCGATGTGGGACATCGTCCGCGAGGTGGTGGCCCACGGGACCACGGTGTTCCTCACCACCCAGTACCTCGAGGAGGCCGACCGGCTCGCTGACCGGATCGCCGTGCTCGACGGCGGCAAGCTCGTCGCCGAAGGCACCTCTGAGGAGCTCAAGGCTCGGATCGGTGGTGGCCGTATCGAGCTGCGCTTCGCCGACACCATCGCTCTCGATGCCGCGGCCCTCGCGGTGCCGGAATCGATGCGTGAGGAAGAGACGTTCACCCTTGCTGTCCCGATGGACGCCGCCGGTACCGGCTCGATCCGAGCCGTGCTCGACCAGCTGGACCACGCGCGGATCGAACCGCTCGCTCTGTCGGTGCAGACACCCAACCTCGACGATGTGTTCCTCGCGCTGACCGGCGCGACCAGCAAGAAAGAGGGGAGCGCGACACGATGAGCAGCCCCACTATCGCTCCGGCTCCGCGCAGGACGACCACACACCCGTTCAGCGACGCACTCACCATGCTCGGGCGCAACCTCACGAGGATGCAGCGCGATCCGTCCCAGGTGATCGTCGTCATCGCCCTGCCGGTGATCTTCCTGCTGCTGTTCGTCTACGTCTTCGGCAACACGCTTGGCGCCGGCATCAGCGTCTCCGGGACCGACGGCTACCTCGGGTACGTCGTCCCGGGCATCCTCATCATCGGCCTCGCTGCCAGCGCCCAGGGCACGTCCGTCTCGGTGAACACCGATATGACGGAGGGGATCATCGCGCGCTTCCGAACCATGGCGATCGCCCGCGGTGCGGTGCTGACCGGCCACGTCGCGGGCGCCATCATCCAGACCCTTCTCGGCATCGTCGGTGTTCTGGCCATCTCCCTCCTGCTCGGCTACCGGCCTGCCGCTGACGCCACGGACTGGCTCGGCGTAGTCGGTGTGCTCACCCTGATCACGTTCGCCCTCAGCTGGTTGGCCGTCGCCATCGGCACGTTCGCGAATTCCGCAACGGTCGCCAGCAACATGCCCATGCCCCTGGTTCTGTTGCCGTTCCTGGGCAGCAGCTTCGTACCGGCCGAATCGATGCCCGATGGACTGCGTTGGTTCTCGGAGTACCAGCCCTTCACCCCGTTCATCGAGTCCGTCAGGAGCCTGCTCGACGGCGCGCCCGCCGGTGACGACATCCTGGCCACTGCCATCTGGTCCTTCGCGATCGCTGTACTCGGCTACGTCTGGGCGCTGGCTCAGTACAACCGGAAGTCCATTCGATGAAAACCAGTGGCCTGCCGGCTCATCACGCTCGAAGACGCCAGTGACGCCCGGCACGGCCTGGGTGGCGCCAATGTGGCCAGAGCGGCCCGTGAGGTTCGCGCGGCCTTCCCGTCTCGGTGACCTGCGTTGTCACTCGCAGGGGACTCCGGTGGCGCCACCCGGGTCACAGCAGTTGAAATGGCGCCATGGATACGCCATGATGGCGCCATGGATGTCAGTCCGTTCGTGGATAAACTCGCGCGCGAGTTCGCGGCGCTCGCAGAGATCGACAGCGGCGATGCCGGAGCACTGGCAGCACGGCTGGAGCCGGTGATCCGACTCACGTTGTTCGACGCGCTGGTAGCGGCTGCGGACGAAATCAACCGCGACCTCGCCCCAGGCTCGGTTGAACTTCGTATCCGTGGACGCGACCCGAACTTCGTCGTGACGCCATCGTCGCCTGAGCGGTCGCCCGAGACCGTGGTCGGCAGCGGCACGCTGAGCGCCGAGGAAGGTGTCACAGCACGAATCAACGTGCGCATTCCCCAGCAGCTGAAGGCTGCGATCGAGCGAGCTGCCAGCCGCGAAGGCCGCTCGGTGGACGCGTGGTTGGGGCAGATGGCCTCCGCCATGGTGCAGCAGGACCGCGCTCCCTGCGTCGCCGTTCGTCGCGGCAAACGAGGCCGGCAGCGCTACACCGCCTGGGTGCGCTGACCCAACCGGCCGTTATCTCTCGTCCCGACGTGCGGGGACGTCCATCAGCAATCGTGAAAAGGGAAGCCATGCCTGTTTTCGATACCCCTGAACCGATTTCCGTCACGATCGAAATCAGTGTCGGCGACGTGCAGATCACCGCCGAAGACCGGACCGACACCTTCGTCGAGGTACGGCCAACCGACAAGACCGACGACTCGGATGTGAAGGCCGCCGAGCAGGCAAGCGTCGAGTACGCCGACGGCGTATTGGTGATCAAGACCCCGAAGCCCCGGGCAATGGACTTCTCCCGCAAGACCCGCTCGGTGGACGTGTCGGTCGCACTACCGACCGGCTCGCATGTGCGTGGCGAAGCGGCGGTGGGAGACCTGCGCTGCTCCGGCCGCCTCGGGGAGTGCACGTTCAAGACATCCACCGGGCACGTCCAACTCGACCACATCGGCTCGTTGCACCTGGACACGGCGGGCGGCCACATCACCGTGGGCCGAGTCGACGGCGACGCCGAGGTCAGCACCGGCACCGGGCGGATCCGTATCGGAGAAATCGACGGCGCGGCCGTGGTCAAGAACTCCAACGGCAACACGGAAATCGGCAGGGTCACCGGTGGCGTCCAGGTCCGCGGCGCCAACGGTGACATCTCGATCGACCAGGCATCGGGTCTTCAGACCGACGCACAAACCTCCAACGGCAGCATCCGTATCGGGGAAGTGACCCGCGGCGCCGTCGCGCTCAAGACCGCAACCGGTGACCTGGAGATCGGCATCGGCGCGGGCCGCCCGGCGAGGCTGGATCTGACGACTGGATACGGGCGGGTGCATAACGCGCTGGAGGACGCCGCAAAGTCGCCCGAGGAATCGATCGACGTGCGGGCGCAGACCTCCTACGGAGACATCACGATCCACCGCACCTGACGTCGGCCCTCGTGAGCGGGGGCGACGGGCACGGACGGCGTCCCGCCCAGGACGAAGCGGCTCATGGCGGGGTCTTCCGGGCGGTTGGCCGCCGGGAAGTGTGGGTGCGGCGGCACCAGAGGTGCACCGCAACCGGCACAGCGGCCGGCTCGGGGTGCTGCGTCAGGCCCTCCGGGAGGGACTCGGTGCGGAGGACGAGGATGTGCGCGGCCGACACCTCACGGCCATCACCCGCTTCCGGGCCCCTGCCGCCCGAGAACGCTTCCGTGTAGCCGTGGGCGGCGGGAGGCCGGGACCACGGCACGGCGCCGGTCCCGGCCTTCGGCTTCGGGGGTTCAGCCGCCTTCGTGGCCGACCTCGACGGGGATCGCCTGGTTCACGTCCCGCTTTGCCGGCCTGGCGATGATCGAGTCGGCGATCTCGCCGCTGCGTACGGCGATGTTCGACAGCAGCGAAGAGGTGAGGCCGTGGGTGTGCTCGGTGCCGCCCTGGAGGTAGAGCCCGCAGAGCAGTTCGGGGCTGGTGGTGATGCGGTAGTCCCGCTCCACTCGGTACCGTCCCGTCTCGTCCCGCAGGCAGAAGCGGTCGAGGTCCCCGAGAAGACCGGTGGCCTCCATCGTGTCGTAGCCCGTCGCGCAGACCAGGGCATCGAAATCCAGGTCGTACACACTGCCGTCGAGCCCCGCCTGGAGGGAGACCCGCGTCTCGGCGCCGGCGCGCTTGACGCCGGAGACCCTCGTCAGGTTGAGCACGTGCAGCCGTTTGGTGCCGCGCACTTCGTCGTCGTACGAGCGCCGGTACAGGTCCCTGATCACCTCGTCGTCGACGACCGAGTAGTTCGTGTTGCGGTGGTACCGCCAGAAAGCCTCGCGCGTCTGCTCGGTGCCGTAGTAGTAGTCGTCGACTGCGCTCGGATCGAACACCTGGTTGGCGAAGGGAGTGTCGTCCGCCACGGAGTAGCCGTAGGACGGGATGATCGCCCACACCTGGGCGTGCGGGAGTTCGTCGTACAGGAACCGGGTGATCTCGGCCGCGCTCTGCCCCGCCCCGACCACCGCCACGCGCCGTAGCTCGCCCGGATCCATCCGTCGGTACTTCTCCAGGAACTCGGAGCTGTGCCAGACCCGTTCGTCGCACTCCGTTCCGTCGGGCATGTTCCGGACGAGGCCCGTCGAGACGACGACGTTCCGCGCGTTGATCACGCGGGTGCCTCGGCCGGTGACGTCCCGGACTTCGATCTCCAGATGGCCTGCCGACTCCGGATCGGCGCCGTGCGGCAGCCGAACCGACGTCACTTCCGAGCCGTAGGTGACGAGATGAGCCACGCGTGCCTGCGCCCATTCCAGGTACTGGTGGAACTCCTGGCGCGTCGGGAAGAAGTCCTGGTTGTTGGCGAACTGGGGCAGCCGGCCCGAAGCGTGCAGATACGCGATGAAGCTGAAACTCGACGTCGGATCGCGGAACGTGACCAAATCCTTGAGAAAGGATATCTGCATGGTCGCCGACGGCAGCAGCATGTTGCGGTGCCAGCCGAACGTAGGCTGACGTTCGAAGAAGGCGGCGCTGATCTCACGCCCCGGAGTGTTCACCCGTTGCTCGTTCAGGGCCACGGCGAGCGACAGGTTGGACGGGCCGAAACCGACACCGACCACGTCGTACGTCTCGTGTTCACGATTACCCATAAAGAATTCTCCGCATCCCTGGAGGGCCACGTCCGAGCGAGCTTCAATTGATGTCGACCGCCCGCCAACGTAGACCTGCCCGATGAACCATTCAAGGCGTTCGTGTCCCGTCGGCAGGACATGAATACAGTCGTAGGGCCCCCATGAAAGGATCAGTACCCGATGTTCGTACCTTGCCAGTATCGCGAGCCAGACGGTATGTGGATGGTCGATCTCATGCGCCGCAATCCCTTGGCACTTCTGACGACCAATGGCACCACCGCCGACGGTCCGTTCGCGACGCATCTGCCCGTCATTCAGGACCCGCAGATGGACGAGGAGTGGAGAGCCGATCTGTCCGGAGCGCTCCTGCTCGGGCACATGAACCGGAAGAACCCGCACTGGTCGGCGCTCCGGTCGGGCGATGTGGTGCTGCTGGTTTTCACCGGCCCGCACGCATACGTCTCTCCGACGGTTTACCGGAAGACCCCCGCCGCGCCTACGTGGGATTTCACCGCGGTGCATGTGCACGGTGTCGTCGAGAAGATCGAATCTCTCGAAGAGACCCTCGGCGTGGTGCAGTCCACCGTGCGCGCCTTCGAAGCCGAACTCGGCACCGGCTGGGACATGTCGGAGTCGGTGGAGTACTTCCGCCGGATCGTGCCCGGCGTGGGCGCTTTCCGGGTGCGGGTGACCGGGGCCGAGGGCATGTTCAAACTCAGCCAGGAACAGCAGCCCGAAGTCCGTGAACTGGTGCGGGAGTCCTTCGCCCGACGGGATTGCGGCCTGCATCGTGAGACCGCCGAGCTCATGGGCCGACTGCCGTGAAATTAGCTCACCATGGAAAGCAGAACGCGCCGGTGATGATATTCTGCGCGTGCCTCACGGGTAGTGATCGGTGGAATCGGACGACTGTCCCGTCACCAGGACAGGGATGGCGGATCGAGCGCCCGTCTGAGAATCTCGCATTCGCGAGCACGGAATATGACGCACCACGGAATCGAGTCACTGTCCACAGTTGACCGAGGGAAGGGGACCCGAGTGCGGCAGAGCAGCAACGGCGGCGGATCCAAACAGAGGCGGACCGCCCGGCCGCGGCACTACCTCATGTGCGAGCCGACGTTCTTTGACGTCTCTTATTCCATAAACCCATGGATGGACCCCTCGCGCCCCACATCCACGGAGCGTGGACTCGCCCAGTGGAAAACGCTGCACGACTTACTGGTCGAACTGGGGCACACGGTTGAGCTGGTCGAGCCCGTCGCCGGACTGCCGGACATGGTGTATTCCGCCAACGGCGCGACGGTCGTGGACGGCCGTGCGCTGGTCGCCCGCTTCCGTTACGAGCAGCGTGCGGACGAGTCGCCGGCCTATCTGGACTGGTTCCGGGTACGCGGCTGGGACGCTCGGCAGGCCGAGTACGTCAACGAGGGCGAGGGGGACTTCCTGTACGCGGGCGACGTCGTCCTGGCGGGCACGGGGTTCCGCAGTGAGCCGAAGGCGCGCGACGAAATACGGGAGTTCTTCGGCAAGCCGGTGCTCGGCCTGACGCTGGCCGATGAAAGGTACTACCACCTCGACACGGCTCTTGCCGTGCTCGACGACAACGAGATCATGTACAACCCCGAGGCGTTCTCGCCGCGGAGCAGGGCGCTGCTTGCGGAGCGGTTCCCGGACGCCATCCTGGCGGACGCGTCCGACGCCGCGGTCTTCGGCCTGAACGCCGTGTCCGATGGCCTTCATGTGATCATTCCCCAACAGGCGAATCGGCTGCCGGACCAGCTCCGGGAACACGGCTTCGTGCCCATCGGCATCGACCTGACCGAGCTGCTCAAGGGCGGCGGCGGCGCCAAGTGCTGCACCCTGGAACTACGCGCGCGCCACTGAGAAGGAGCCACACCGGCAGCTGCGGAGGCTCGCTCGTGCAGCGAACACGACATTGGTGTGACCGCTCTCCCCCCTCGCGAGGGACGGACCTGAGGCGCACCCGCCGCTCCTTGGAGCCCGGCTCTCGCAACGGCCCGGCCGGGCGCCGGACACCGCTACGCCTGCTGGGTCGCGTAGCGATGGAATCCCTCGCCGGTCTTGCGGCCCAGCTTGCCCTGTGCCACCAGGCGGGCGAGCAGAGCGCACGGGGTGAACTGCGGGCTGTCGGTGAGCTCGCGCAGTACGTGCAACGTGTCGACGATGATGTCGAGACCGATCAGGTCGGCGGTGCGCAGTGGACCCATGGCGTGGCCGAAGCAGTCCTGGAAGATCGCGTCCACCGCCGTGGCGTCGGCAGTGCCTTCCTGGACCACGGTGGCCGCGTCGTTGACGGTGGCCATCAGAACGCGGTTGGAGACGAAGCCCGGGGCGTCGTGGACGACGATGCCCTTCTTGCCCATGGTGTGCAGCAGGTGGTGGGCGCGGGCGAGGGTGGCGTCGCCGGTGTCCTTGCCGCGGATGACTTCGACGGCGTCCTTGGCGTAGGCCGGGTTCATGAAGTGCATGCCCAGGATGCGTTCAGGGGCCTGGACGCGGATGCTCAGGAGCTCGACGGGGATGGCGGACGTGCAGGTGGCGATCACGGTGTCGCGCGAGCAGAGGGTGTCGAGTGCGCTGTAGAGGTCTTGCTTCAGGGAGATGCGTTCAGGGGCGCATTCGATCAAGAAGGACGCGTTGTGCAGGTCTTTCAGTTCGGCGGTGAAGCGGATGCGTTCGGCCGTGGAGCCTGTCGTGGCGGCCTCCTGCCTGCCGAGCAGGACGGCTGCGCGCAGGCCCGCGCGCAGCCGGTCGGGGGCGCTGTTCAGGGCGGCGGGGACGGGGTCGACGGCGGTCACCTGGTGGCCGGCGGCGGCCAGGGCCTGGGCTACGCCCAGGCCCATGGTGCCTGCGCCGATCACGCCGATGGCCAGCGGTGCGGCAGCGGGGGCGGAGGTGGTGTCCACAGAGGTCTCCGGATCAGAGGGGTGACGGGGCGGGCACGGGCTGGGCGGGGGGAGTGACGATGCGGACCGCGCCATCGGCGGGGTGCGGTTCGGCTGATGGGTCGAAGCCCAGGAGGATCCGTCCTCCTCCGCTGCGGCTGATGACCTCGAAGCCCGCGAAGCGCAGGTTGATCAGCATCACACGATTGACGTCGGTGGGAACGAACTCGGCGACCGGGCGGCGGCCCGCGGCCAGGGCCTCGCGGACCAGGTGGCCGATCAGGGCCGGGCCCACACCACGCGACATCACCCGGCAGGAGAGCAGCAGCAGTTGCAACGTGCTGGTCTCCGCGGTCAGTTCGCTGACCGCCAGCCCGATGGTGCCGTACGAGCCGTACCGGTCCTCGAGGCTTGTGACCAAGACCTGGTGGTGCGGCGAGCTGATCAGTGTGCGCAACTCGTCCATGTCGTAGGTCTGGCCGGTGGTGTTCAACTGATGGGTGCGAACCGTCAGCTCGTGGGCGCGCTGGAGGTCGTCCTCGTCGGCGGGGCGGATGGTCAGGGTCAGCCCGAGCGTGGCGAGGAACTCCCCGGCGGGTCCCTCGAAGGACTCCTGGGCCTTCTTGCGGCTCAGTTCAGCACCGTAGAGGTGACGGCGGACGCGGCTCTCGTCGGTGACGAAGGGCGGCTGGAATGCGGGCAGGTCGGGCAGCTCGGCCACCTGCTCGGCCCGGTAGCAGCGTACGGCGGGGTGGGCGGAGGCCACTTCGGCCCGTTCGACGGCGTCGTTGTCGATGAACGCCAGCGCGTCGATACCGATGTTGAGGGTCTCGGCGATGCGCTGGACGGCCCGCGACTTGGCGCCCCAGCCGATCTCCACCACGGTGAACAGGTCGTCCAGGCCCAGGGCCGCCAGGTGCGCGGTGGCCAGGGCGTGGTCGCTGCGGCTGGCCACGGCGTGCAGGATGCCGCGTTCGTCGAGAGTGTGCAGGGTGGTGAGGGCCGCGGCGTCGGGTTGGGGGGCGTCGCCCTCCAGGAGGGTGCCCTGCCACAGGGTGCCGTCGAGGTCCCAGACCAGGCACTTGATCGTGGGGGCGGGGCCGGTCGTGGCCGCAGTGGTGGGGGTGGTCATGAGGCGGCCTCCTGGGTGGGGGAGCCGGTCGCGGGATGGAAGCCGTGCCGGCGCAGCAGCCGGCCGGCTATATGGAGTTCGGACACGTGCTCGGAGCCTTCGATGAGCTGCATCACCTTGGCGTCGCGGAAGAAGCGCCCGGCCAGGCTGTCCGGGGCTATCCCGGCCGCGCCGAGGATCTGCACGGCGCCGGAACTGACGTCGGCGGCGGCCCGGGCGGCTGCGTACTTGGCGAGCACGGTCTCGGACACGGCTTCCGGACGCCTTTCGGTGCGTGACCGGGTGGCGCGGGTGCACAGTGCGTGTGCCGCTGCGGTGTCCACGGCGGCGCGGGCGAGCACCGAGCGCACCAGTTGGTGTTCGGCGAGCGCCACGCCGCCCTGGGTCCGGCGCGCGGCGTGGGCGGCGGCAGTGTCGAGGCAGGCCTCGGCCATGCCGACGGACCCCCAGGCGACGGTGAACCGGCCGTGGTCGAGGGCGGTGCCGATGACGTGCCGCAGGCCTGAGCCGGGCGGGCCGACCAGGTGGGTGCGCGGCACGCGTACGCCGTCGAAGGAGACGTGCGCGATGCCGGCGGCGCGCATGCCCAGGTGTCCCTGGACGGGCTCGCGGTGTACGCCGGGCCGGTCTCCCTCGACGAGCACGGCGACGGGGCGGTCGGCGGCCTTGCCCAGGACCAGGAAGACGTCTGCGGTCTGTCCGAAGGTGATCCACACCTTACGGCCGGTGACCAGCACGTGGTCGCCGCTGCCGCGAACGTGGGTGTTCACCGCGGCCAGGGCGGTGCCCGCGCCGGCTTCGGTGGCGGCGAAACCGGCGAACATCCCGCCGCGCGCCAGCAGCGGCAGCCACAGCCCGCGCTGCTCGGGCGTGCCCCAGCGCAGCACCGCGGCGGTCACCATCTCCTGCACGGTGACAAGCCCGCGCAGCGTGCTGCACACCGCGCCCACTTGGGCGCACACCTGGGCCAGGTCGTCCGGTGAGCCGCCCGCGCCCCCGTAGGCGGTGGGCAGGGAGACGGCTAACAGCCCGTCCTGCGCGGCCTGTTGGCGAACCGAATCGGGGAGGCGCCCTTGCTGGTCCCACACCGTGGCGTCGTCGCGCACCGACGCGGCGAACGCGGCCGCGTCGACGGCCGTGGCCGCCTCGGGGCCGGAGGACCCGGTCGTCACGCTCATGAGCGTGACGTGATGGGCTCGGGCCCCTTGCCCTGGACGAAGGCGAGGACGCGTGTGGCGGTGCGGAAGTGGTCCAGGTGCAGATCCTCGACCTCGATGGTGAGCTGAAAGCGGTGCTCGACGAAGCTGACCAGTTCGAGGGCGAACAGCGAGTCGGTGAGTCCGGCGGCGAAGTAGTCGTCGTCGGGACCGACTTCGGTGCCCAGCGACGCGGCCAGGAACGCGAGTAGGTCTGCGGTCGCCGTGTCCATGAGGTTCTCTCCTTGGGCTACAGGTGGTGCGTATGGTCTTCTCCGTGGCCGGTCTCGACGAGGAGCAGGCTCCAGGCGGCCACCGGGCTCACGTTGATCAGGACGGTGCGGGCGGCGTCGGGCAGTTCACCCCGGCCGAGCGCCGTGTAGAGATTGAGCAGGACGTCGTTGGGCCCCAGATGGCCGTAGCTGCTGAGGTTGTCGCGGCAGGCGGGCAGCAGCTTGATGCCGAGGGCGTCCTCGGTGAAGGCGAAGCCGCCGGCGGACAGGTTCTGGCTGACGAACCCGTCGATGTCGTCGCGGCTCAGGCCGGCGCGGTCCAGCAGGCCGGTGAGCATGGTGCGCAGCCGGTTGCGGGTCTCCAGGGCGAGTTGGAAGGAGTAGGTCTCCGTGTCCCGGCATTCCTCGCGCCATAGAGCCACGGGCCGGTCGCGGAAGGGCACATGGAACAGGTCCCAGTGGGCGCCGTTGGTCTCCTGGGCGATGTCGAGGACGCGCACCGGGCCGGTGCGGCCGAGGAGCAGGGCCTGGCCGCTGTCCCCGTTGACGGTGACCGGGTGCCGGTAACGGGCGGGTGTGGCGGGCTTGTTGCCGTGTACGACCAGGACGTGGTCGAGATGCAGGTCGGCGGCGAGCATGCCGCGGGCGGCGAGCAGCGCCGGGGTGATGGAGACGCACCCCAGGCCACCGACGGAGAACACGGTGGCCTTCCGGGCGCCGAGCAGGTCCTGTAGCCGGGTCGCCTCCGAGGCCATGAGCGAGCCCGGGGCTCGGGATTCGACCACCACAAGCGCATGCAGGTCGACGGGGTCCAGGCCGGCTTCGGCGAGAGTCTGCCGGGCGGCTGCGAGCGCCAGCTCGTCCGCACCGAGGGTGTCGTCGGCGGTGACCGTCTCGATGCCCAGTGACCGGCAGTTCTGCTGCTCGCGGGGATCGAGGGCGGCCAGCTCGGGCAGGTCGGCCACCGCGATGCGGTGGCCGGGCAGGTACCAGGAGGCGGCGCGGACGGCGAGCGGGGCGGCCATGTCAGGCCTTCCCGATCAGCTCTGTGAAGGCGTCGATCAGATGGTCGGCCAGTTCGTCGAGGCGACGGTCCCCGACGCGTGCGTCGTGGGCGACGGTGATGTCCAGTTCCCCGTCGACGACGTGGGTGACGATCGCGATCGGCAGGTAGGACAGCAGCGCGTTCTGCTGTAGGGCGAGCGGCCCGCCGATGAGCGCGGGTGCGGCCGATGAGTTGAGGGTGTGATGGCTGGTCGCGTTGTGCTCGACCAGGATCTCCGGCTCGGGCAGAGCGCGCAGCGCGCGGGTGGCGGCGCTGTCGGGGCTCAAGTGGCGCAGGACGCCGTAACCCACGCCGTCGTTGGGCACCGCGCGCAGGATCTCGGCGACGTGGGGCAGCGCCTCGTCGGCGCGCTGCCCGGTGGCGGCGGGCAGGACGAGCGGGAAGGCGCTGGTGAACCAGCCCAGCGAGTTGGCGCGGTTCCCGGGCCGGTACGCATGGGGCAAGCCTTCGCTCACGGTGAGCACATAGGCGTCCGGCGCGCCGCGCCAGCGACTGACGGCGCAGCCCACGGCCGCCAGGGCCGCTTCGCGTCCGGGCGCTCCGGATGCGGACAGTACCTGGGCCACCCGGTCGGCCGGCACCCGGCGCCGGAGTATGGCCGTCTCGGTGCAGGGTGTTTCGGGTCGGGGCGCCAGGGCGACGCGGGCGCGTCCGGCGTCCAAGACGCTGCCCCAGTAGGTGACTTCGCCGGACAGCTCGTCGGACTGGGCGATGTGCGTCAGATGCGCGGCCCAGCTGCGCCAGGCGCGACGGGAGGTGGCCGGCACGTCCGGCAGAGCGCTGTGCCGGGGGTCTCGCAGGGCGGCGTTGAGATCCTCCAGGAGCGAGACGATGGAGATCTGATCGAAAACGAAGTGGTGGATGGCCAGCAGCAGGACGCCGGGGCGCGCCGGGCCGCGGTCGTAGTAGCGGCCGCGCAGCATGGAGCCGCGCGCGGGGTCGATGCCGGCGATCACGTCGGGGGCGTCGCCGTGCAGGAACGCGGCCAGGTTGTCGTCGCTCAGGTGGGGCACCGTCCGTGTGTCGAGCAGGCTGGTGTGTTCGCTGTCCACGCATTCCAGGCGGTGGCCGAGGGCGTTGCTCCTGATCCGGTAGCGCAGCGGTTCATGGAGGTCGACGAGGAGGTCGAGGGCGGCACGGATCGTGTCGGCCGTGATGCTGGGGTCGATGTGCAGGGTTTCGGCGATGACGAAGCCGCGAGCCTGGTCGGCCGACCGCTCGAGAATCGCGTGCATGATCGGGATGAGCGGGATCGGCCCGCCGGGCGCCACGGCCTCGGGCGCCCGGGCGGTGGCCCGGGTGGGCAGGGCGCGCTCGGCGAGGTCGCTCAGGGTGGGGTGCTGAAGGACGTCATGGGGGGTCAGAGCCAGTCCGGCGCGTTCGGCGCGGGCGGCGACGGCGATGGAGAGCACCGAGTCGCCGCCGATGTCGAAGAAGTTGTCCTCGGGCCGCACCGGACGGTGACCCAGCAGTTCTTCCCAGATCTCAGCGATCACGCGCTCGGCTGTGCGCGTGTCGGCCGCGGGAGCGGGGTGGACCGGTGCGCTGGTCATGGTGGCCTTCCTGTCGCCGTAGGAGAGGGTGCTGCCGGGGGCGGGCGGGATGGGGGCGCTCGACGACGTGCGCAGCAGCGCGGCACGGTCGTACTTGCCGTTGAGGGTCCGCGGCAGCCGGTCGTGCGTGGTCAGCCGGACCGGGATGCTGTAGCCGGGCAGGTGCTGATCCAGCCATGCCCTGAGGTCTGCCGGGGCGGGCGGGGTCTCGACGGCGATGTGCGCGCTCAACTGAGCTCCGGTGGCGGTCCGTTCGGCCAGGACGACCGCCTCGGTGACCGCTGGGTGGTCCAGGAGGGTGCTCTCCACCTCGGCGGGCTCTACACGGTGGCCGCGTATCTCGACCTGCCGGTCGTCGCGGCCGTGGAACTCCAGGACGCCATCGGCGTTCAGGCACACCAGGTCGCCGGTGCGGTACATGCGGGCACCCGCCTCGCCGACGTAGGGGTCGGCCACCGAGCGGGCGGCAGTGGCTGCGGGCAGGCCGTGGTAGCCGCGCGTGACACCCGCTCCGCCCAGGTACAGCTCGCCCACTTCCCCCACCGGGCAGGGCCGCAGGCCCGCATCGAGTACATAGGCGTGTGTGCCGGGGATGGGGCCGCCGATGTCGGGCAGCGCGGCATCCGTCGCGGGGCCGACCTCGCCGCAGGTGCCGACGACGGCGCATTCGGTGGGCCCGTACATGTTCAGCAGCCGCCAGGGCGTGGGCCGGTTCGGGCGGATGCGCAGCCGGTCGCCACCGACCGCCAGCGCCCGCAGGGCCAGGTCCTCGGGATGCTCGTCGTGCTGGAGGACGAGTTCGGCCAGCGGGGTCGGCATGCAGGCGACCGTGATGCGTTCGTCGGCGAAGCGGCGCAGCAGCGCCGCAGGGGTCTGCAGGGTGTCATGGGTGATGTGCAGGGTGGCGCCGTGCCTGAGGGTGCCGAGGATCTCCAGGACCGCGCCGTCGAATCCGGCGGCGAAGCACTGGGCGACCCGGTCGCCGGTTTCGAGACGGGCCCAGGCGCCGAACCAGGTCAGCAGGTTGTCCAGGGCACCGTGGGTGATGGCGCAGCCGTGCGGACGGCCGGTGGAACCGGAGGTGAAGCAGATGTAGGCGAGGCGCTGCGGATGCGGCGCGGGATCGGGCAGCGGTCCGGCGGAGCTCCCGTCGCCCGGCGGAACGGTCAGGACGGTGCGCCCCTCGGCATGGGGCAGCGTCAGGGGATCCGTGGTGATGACGATGCGGCAGCCGAGTTCGTTGAGGATCTCCTCGGTGCGGGCGGCCGGGGCCGCCGGGTCGAGGGGCACGAACGCGGCGCCCGCCCTGAGCGCGCCGAGCCAGCCCGTCACCAGATCCATACCCCGTGGTGCGAGGACCGCGACGGGCTCCTCCGTGCCGGCCCCTGCGGCGGCCAGGCGGGCGGCAAGCCGGTCGGTGAGCCGGTCGAGTGCGGCGTAGTCGCAGACGCGGTCGCCGTCGACGACGGCCGGCTGGTGCGGCCGGCGGGCGGCGAACTCGCGGAGCGCCTGCGTCACCGACGGGCCGGCGGGCTGCGCGGCAGGCGTGGTCAGGATGCTCGGCCGGGCCTGCTCGGCGCCGTGACACAGGTCGGCCAGCGCACGGTCCGGTTCGTCCAGCGATGCGGCGATGAGTGTCTCGAACCGGGAGAGCAGACCGTGCATCGTGCTGGGGTCGAAGAGGTCGACAGCGTACTCGAGATAGCCGCTCATCGGTCCGTCGACGTTGTCGTAGACGCCGAGGGTCAGGTCGGCCTTGGAGGTGCCGGGCGCGACCCCGGCGAGGCCGTCGCCGGGCACCAGCGTCAGCTCCGGCAGGGTGCGCGGCTGGGACGCGGCATTCTGGTGGGTGTACATCACGGTGTACAGGGGGTGCCGGGAGGGGTCCCGCTGCGGCTTCAGATCGGCGACGATCTTCCCGAAGGGCACTTCCTCGTGGTCGAGGACGCCAGTGACGGTCCGGGCGCTGCGCCGCACCAGCTCGCGGAAGGTACAGGTGGGGTCGACCGGCGTGCGGAAGGGCAGCACGTTGTTGAAGTAGCCGATCAGAGGATGCGTCGCGGGGTTGAATCGGCCGCTGGTGGCGGCGCCCACCACCACGTCCCGCCAGCCGCCCCAGTGGTGGAGCAGGGTGTTGACCGCGGCCAGCATGGTCACGAAGGTGCTGACGCCTTCCTCCTGGCTGAACTGCCGTATCCGGGCGGCGTGTTCCGCGGGCAGCGTGAATTCGATCAGGTCTCCGGCGTGCGATTCGACGGGCGGGCGGGGCCGGTCGAGCGGCAGCTCCGCGGGCTCGATGCCGGCCAGTTGCTCGCGCCAGAACCGCAGGCCCTCGCTGAAGCGCTCGCCTTGGAGCCAGTCGCGCTGCCAGGCCGCGAAGTCACCGAAGGTGAGGGGGAGGTGGGGCAGCTGGGGGGCCCGGCCGGCACGGCGTGCGGCATAGCTCGCCGCCAGTTCCTCGAAGAAGATGTCCCAGGACGCGCCGTCCCACACGATGTGGTGCCAGGTCAGCAGCAGGACGTGCTCGTCGTCGGCGACGGTGATGAGGGTGGCGCGCATCAGCGGCCCGGTGGCCAGGTCGAAGGGGGCGCGGGCCTCTTCGGTCCGCAACCGCGTCACTTCGGCCTCGCGCCGGTCCTGGGACACCGCGCGCACATCGATGTGGTGGAGCGGCGGGACGGGCGCGTCGAACACGGCGTAGGGCCGCCCGTCCTCGGCGGGGATCCGGGTCCGCAGCACCGCCTGGTGGGCGACCACGTCGGCGAGGGCGGCACGCAGCGCGTGCACGTCCAGGGGCCCCCGGTAGCGCAACGTGCTGGGGATGTTGTACAGCGGCCCGGGAGGCGAGATCCGGTCCAGGAACCACAGCTGTTCCTGGTTGTACGACAGCGGGACGCGGGATCCGGCCGCCAGTGGGGCGATGACCCAGTCGGTTCGGTACTCGCCGCGAGTGCGCCGTTCCTTGATGACGGCCGCCATCTGCCGCACGGTGCGGTACTCGTACAGGTCGGCGAAGGTGATGCGGACCTGGAAGTGGGCTTCGATCTGGCGGATGAGGGTGATGCCGCCGATCGAGTTGCCGCCGAGCGCGAAGTAGTCCGAGTCCGGCCCTACGCCGGGGTCGCTCAGGACGCGGGACCACAGCGCGGCCACCGCGCGCTCGGTGTCGTCGTCCGCCGGCGCCGGCCGGGCGTCGGGGCGCGGCCCCGCCGC
>NZ_RIBZ01000317.1:0-24614 GCF_003721215.1 Streptomyces botrytidirepellens | reverse complement strand
AGCCAGAAGTCACACTCAGGCCAACGGACGCCCTTCGCCATGGTCGCGGCCAGCCCAGACATCGGACTCATTCATCTAGGGGGCTCAGCGCCACCCCGCCGTATCCGCGCAGGTGGGGACGTAGCATCGTGTCGTGGCATGAACACCATCGCCCTCTGGGAACTGGCCGCGCTCGCCGGCGCGGCCCTGCTCGTCGGCTTCTCGAAGACCGCCGTCAGCGGGGCCAACACGGTCAGCCTCGCCATCTTCGCGGCCGTACTGCCCGCCCGTGAGTCGACGGGGGTGCTGCTGCCGCTGCTCATCGTCGGCGATGTGCTCGCCGTCTTCACCTACCGGCGGCACGCCCACTGGGCCACCCTGTGGCGGCTGCTTCCCGCGGTCGCCGTCGGCGTGGTGGCGGGCTGGGTGTTCATGCTGTGGGCCGACGACGCGGCGGTGCGCGTGTCGATCGGCGCGATCCTGCTGTTCATGGCCGGCGTCACGGTGTGGCGGCGGCGCTCGGGGGCGGACGCGGCGGCCGCCCAGCCTGCCGGTGGCACCGGCGGCCGGGCCAAGGCCGGTTCGTACGGGGCGCTCGGCGGGTTCACCACCATGGTCGCCAACGCGGGCGGCCCGGTGATGTCCCTCTATCTGATCTCCTCCGGCTTCCAGAAGCTCGGCTTCCTGGGCACCTCGGCCTGGTTCTTCTTCATCGTGAACGTGTGCAAGGTGCCCTTCAGCGTCAATCTCGGCCTGATCGACGGCCACTCCCTGCTGCTGGACGCGGGTCTCGCGCTCTTCGTGATACCCGGCGCCATCCTCGGCAAGGCGTGCGTCGACCGGATCGACCAGCTGCTCTTCGAGCGGCTGGTGATCGCGGCGACCGTGCTGGGCGGATTGCAGCTGCTGCTGCGCTGAAACTCCCTAGGCCCAAGCCGCCCGGTGGGCCGTCGCGAAGTCGCGGAACGACCGGGGCTCGCGGCCGGTGACCCGGAGGACCGTGTCCGTCGTACGGTCCTCCGCGCCGCCCCGGATGTCCTCGTCCAGGCCCGCCAGCACCGCCGCGAACTCCCGCGGCATCCCCGCCTCCGCCAGCCGCTCCCGCAACGCCCCGGGCGTCACCGTGACATGGCTGACCCGGCGTCCGGAGACCTCGGCCACGATGCGTGCCGCGTCGGCGTAGCCGATCGCCTCCGGGCCGGTGATGACGTGGTCCGTGTTGTGCGGGCGGTCGTCCAGCAGGGCCCGGACGGCGACGGCGGCGATGTCGTCCGCGTCGACGAAGCCGACCCGGCCGTCACCGGTCGCGGTGACGATCCGGCCGTCGCCGCGGATGGCATGGGCCACCGCGTGGTCGCCGGTGAAGTTCTGCATGAACCACGACGGCCGCAGCACCGCCCACTCGGGCACCGTGTCCCGTACGAGCCGGTGCAGCGCGCCCAGGCCCGGCGCGTCGGCGGGGATCGCGGAGGAGCTGAGCAGCACCACCCGCCGTACGCCCCGGTCGAGCGCGGCGGCCAGGAACGGTTCGACCACGGGCACCGGGTCGGCCTCGCCGACGGGGGCGACCAGATAGACCCGCTCCACCCCGGTCAGCGCGGCGGCATGGGTGGCCGGGTCGTACCAGTCGAAGCGCACCCCGTCCGCGCCCGTCTCCGGTCCGGGCCGCCGGGCGGCCGCCCGGACCGCCGCGCCGCGCTCCCGCAAGCGCTGTACGACGCGCGAGCCGGTGTTCCCGGTCGCGCCGGTGACCAGCACGGTGGGTTCAGCGGTGGTTCCGGTCGTGGGCTCAGGCATCGGTCCGGCCTCCCTCGGCGCCGAAGGTCAGTCCGTCGTTCAGCATGAGCGGATTCCAGTAGTCCCGGTACGAGACGATCTCGCCTCCGGCGACGGTGATGACGGCGACGTAGTCGATCCGGAGCGGGCGGCCGGTGGGGACGGCGACGGCCTCCATCGTGAACTCCACGATCAGGACGCCGGGGTCCGCGGTCCGGTGCACGGTCTCCTGGGCGACGGCCCGCAGATCGATGTGGTCGGTGTAGTCGCGCACGTAGTCCCACACCGCCGCGCGCCCCTCCAGCCTGCGCGGCCATCCGGGCGGGGCGAACGGGAACTCCATGGTGCCGTCCTCGGCCCACAGATCCGCGAACCCCCGCATGTCGTGGGCGAGCAGGAGCTCCTTCATCCGCTCGTACACCCTGACGCGTTCGTCCATGAGGCTTCCCTTTCACTGAATGGACGGGACGGTACCGTCCCGTCCACACTGTAAACAGAACGGTACCGTCCCGTCCATCTGCTAGGCTCGGCCCATGCCGGAACCCTCCCGCTCCACCTCGCCCACCCGGCGCGCCCCGAGCGGCGCCGCCACGCTGCGCCCGGCCAAGACCGAGGCCATCCGCGCGGCCGTCCTCGACGAACTCGCCGAACAGGGCTACGGGCGGCTGTCGATGGAGGCCGTCGCCAAGCGGGCTGGGGTCGGCAAGAGCGCGCTGTACCGGCGGTGGCCCTCCAAGCAGCAGATGGTCATCGACGTCGCGTCCGAGCTGAGCGTCGCGATGGTCGACCTGCCCGACTCCGGGTCGCTGCGCGGCGACGTGCTCGCCGCGCTGCGGGCGGTCGCCGACTGGCTGACCCATCCGCGGTTCAGCCGGATCATCCCGGACCTGATCGTCGAGGCGCGCCGGGACGAGGCGCTGGCGGAGGCGCTCGCCGTCGGCATCGGCGCGCCGCGCCGCGCCCGCGCCGTCGTCCTGCTGGACCGGGCGGTGGAGCGCGGTGAGCTGCCGCCGGACACGGACCGCGAGCTGGCGCTCGACCTGCTCGCCGCGCCGGTCTACTGGCGTATCGCGGTGCGGGGCATGCCGCCCGAGCCCGGCTATCTGGAGCGCACCGCCGACCTCGTCGTGCACGCCCTGTCGTTCCGCCCCGCGACCCGGGGCACGGGGGAGTAGTTCCCCGGCCTCGCCCCCCGTATGGGCCCGGAAAACAGGGCGGGGCGGGGGAGGGGCCCGCATCATCCTGGGGAGGGCGATCCGTCGCCCGCGGGGCGGCCGCGCCGCGCACTCGCCGACCGACCGTCACCCGAGGAGCCCCCATGCCCATCGGTCTCTCCGTGCACATCGGACTCAACCAGGTCGACCTCTTGGCGTACGACGGCTGGAGCGGTGAGCTGACCGCCTGCGAGCAGGACGCGACCGACATGGCCCGGCTCGCCGGTGCCGCGGGCTTCGAGGTCACCGGCCCGCTGCTGGGCGGCGCCGCCACCGCCGAGGCGGTCACCTCCGCGCTGGAGACCGCGGCCGGGCGGCTGGCCGAGGGCGACATCCTCTTCCTCACCTACTCCGGCCACGGCGGTCAGGTGCCCGACCTCAACCACGACGAGACCGGCGACCGGCTGGACGGGACCTGGGCGCTGTACGACCGCCAGCTGGTCGACGACGAGCTGTTCGCGCTGTTCGGCAAGTTCGCCAAGGGCGTACGGATCTGGATGCTCTCCGACAGCTGCCACAGCGGTAGGGTCGCCCGGCGGCTGCCCGAGGTGCTCAGCGCGGGTGAACTCGGCCGCCGCTTCGACACCGACGACCCCCGCGAGGTCGGCAGGAGGCTGCGTGCCATGCCCCAGCCCGTGCAGTCCGCGGTCTACGCACGCGACCGCGACCTCTACGACCGGATCCAGAAGTCCTGCACCGCCAAGGACCTCGCGAAGATCGACGCCAGCGTGCTGCACATCTCCGGCTGCCAGGACAACCAGACCTCCGCCGACGGCACCGTCAACGGGCTGTTCACCGGCACCCTGCTGGAGGTGTGGCGGGGCGGCGTGTTCTCGGGCAGCTACCGCGCGCTGCACCGGGAGATCGTCAGGAGGATGCCCCCGGACCAGACCCCCCATCTGGTCATGGCCGGAGCCGAGCGCCCGGACTTCGCCCGGCAGCGCCCGTTCACCATCTGACCGTGCCCGCATCCCCCATCGGTGGTGCGCCGGTGCGCGGGGCGAGGTATGACAGAGGGAGGGCACGGCGAGCCGGTGAGGTGCCGGTATGACGACGCATGACCGTCTTGACCAGGACTGCGAGGCGGACCCGACGGGTGGGGACGGCCTGACCACCGTCGCGGGCGGGGTGCTCGACCTCCTGCGGGTCGCCGCCGTGGTGCTCGACGCCGACGGCCGCATCACCCTGTGGAGCCCCGAGGCGGAGCTGCTGTTCGGCTTCTCCGCGGCCGAGGCCCTCGGGCGCCGCTCGGACCATCTGCTCGTCCGCCCGGAGGACCGGCGGGCGGCCAGGGACCTGTTCGCCCGGGTCCGGGCGGGCGACACCTGGGCGGGCGTCTTTCCCGTCCGGCGCCGGGACGGCACCACGGTGCGCGTCGAGTTCCACACCATGGGCCTCCACGACAGCCACGGCGACGCGTACGCCCTCGGGCTGGCGGCCGACGAGGCGACCGTACGGCGGGTCGAGACCGATCTGGCCGTATCGGGCCTGCTGATCGAGCAGTCGCCCGTCGGGCTCGCGGTCTTCGACACCGAGCTGCGGTGGCTGCGCGCCAACCCGGCGCTCCAGAGCATGAACGGCATGCCCGAACCCCTGGTGCGCGGGCGCCGGATCAGCGAGATGCTGCCCGGGCTCGACACCGAGGCCATCGAGACCGCCATGCGGCGCGTCCTGGCCACCGGGGAACCGATCCTGGACCACCAGACCATCGGCCGGACCCCCGCCGACCCCGACCACGACCACGCCTGGTCGGAGTCGTACTACCGGCTGGAGGACGCCGGTGGCCGGGTCCTCGGCATCGCCGTCTCCGTCATCGACGTGTCCGCGCGCCACCGGGCGGCCAGCGAGGTCGCCGAGGCGCGCGAGCGGCTGGCCGTCGTCGCCGACGCGGGCGTCCGCATCGGCACCACCCTGGACCTGCGGCAGACCGCCCAGGAACTCGCCGACGTGGCGGTGCCCCGGCTCGCCGACCTCGCGGCCGTCGACGTCCTCGACGCAGTGGTGCACCGCGAACCCGTGGCCCGGGTGCGCAGCGACGGCTCGGCCCGCTTCCGGGCCCTCGCCGTCGCCGCGGGCTACCCCACCGAGGCCGTCCACGCCGCCGATCCGGTCGGCGAGATCGCCCGCTACGGCGCGAACCGCCTGATCGCCCAGTGCGTGCGCGACGGCGCGCCGATCCTGGTGCCCCACACCTCCGAGCAGGACATACGCCGTATCGCGCGCGACGAGGCCGCCGCCGACGTGCTGCGGCGCGAGGGCGTCCACTCCTACATCGCGGCCCCGCTCATCGCCCGCGGCAGCGTGCTCGGCACCCTGAGCCTGCACCGTACGGTCCACAGCAAGCCGTTCGACGAGGACGACCTCACCCTCGCCTGTGAGCTGGCCATGCGCGCCGCCCTCGCCATCGACAACGCCCGGCTGTACGGGCGGGAACGCGACGCCGCGCTCACCCTCCAGCGCAGCCTGCTGTCCCTGCCGCCGCGCGACCTCGACGGCCTGGAGACCGCCTCCCGCTATCTGCCCGCGGTCAGCGCGGCGGGCGGCGACTGGTTCGACGTGCTGCCGATGAAGGACGGCCGGGTCGGCCTGGTCGTCGGGGACGTCATGGGCAAGGGCATCCACGCCGCCGCGATCATGGGACAGCTGCGCACCGCGACCCGTGCCTTCTCCAAGCTCGACCTGCCGCCCGTCGAGCTGCTGCGCCACCTGGACGAGATCACCCAGACCCTGGGGGACTCCATCGCCACCTGCCTGTACGCGGTCTGCGACCCCCGCACCGGGCACTGCGAGCTGTCCACCGCGGGCCATCTGCCGCCGGTCCTGGTCCACCCGGACGGCGACGCCGAGCTGCTGGCCACCCCCAGCGGCGCACCGCTGGGCGTCGGCGGCGTCCCGTTCGCCGCGGTCCACTGCGACCTGGCCGAGGGCGCGGTGCTGGCCCTGTTCACCGACGGTCTGGTGGAGAAGCGGCACGAGTCGCTGGACGTCGGGCTGCACACCCTGGTCCAGCTGCTGCGCCGCCACCACCACGGCCCGCTGGACCGGATCTGCGACCAGGTGCTCGCGGCGCTGCACGGGGCGCCGGACGACGATGTGGCGCTGCTGCTGGCCCGGCTGTGCGGGCGCTCGCCCTCGGCTGCCTCGCCGCCGCCGGGGAAACGTGGTTACGGTGAATAGTCCGCATGTTCGCCTATGACCGCAATGCCACCTTGGGTGGTGCCCCATGCACCGGATCGCCCGCGGTTCCGCCGTCCTGATCACCCTGATCGCCGTCGGCCTCGGCACCCCGGCCGCGGCCCTCGCCGTCGCCGAACGGTCACCGGAGCCGGAGCGCGGACCCGAGCCGCAGGTCGCCGTCATCGGCACCGGCGGCACCATCGCGGGCGTCAGCAAGAGCCGGGTGTCCTTCCAGAGCTACGAATCCGGACAGCTCCCGGTGTCCCGGCTGGTCGAGGACCTCAGACCCGAGGTGAACCGGCTCGCCGACGTCACGACGCGGCAGTTCGGCAACAAGGACTCCAACGACTACTCCCTCCCCGAGTACCGGCGGCTCACCACCGCGGTCGACGACGCGCTGCGCACCAACGACGCGGTCGTCGTCACCACCGGCACGGACACCATGGAGGAGTTCGCGTACTGGCTGGACCTCACCGTCCGCAGCGACAAGCCCGTGGTGCTCACCGGCGCCCTGCGCCCCTGGACGGTCATCGGCTCCGACGGCCCCGCCAACCTCTACAACGCGATCCGCCTCGCCGCCAGCGGCCGCACCACCTGCTTCGGCACCGTCGTCATGCTCAACGACCAGATCCAGGCCGCCCGCGAGGTCCGCAAGGCCGACGCGCTGCGGCTCAACGCCTTCACCAGCGGCAGCAGCGGTGAGCTGGGCGTCGTCGACCAGGACCGCATCCGCATCGACCGGGCCCCGGCGCGCGTCCAGCAGTGCGGCAAGCCGGGCTGGAAGACCCCCTTCGACCTGGACCGCATCGCCCGGCGGCCGCTCCCGAGGGTCGAGATCGCCTACAGCTACCAGGGCGCCGGGCCCGAGGCCGTCAAGGCGTTCGCCGACGCGGGCGCGGCCGGTGTCGTCACCGCGGGCACCGGCGCGGGCGGCCTCTCCCCGGCCATGACGGAGGCCCGCGACGACGCCGTGAAGAACGGAGTCCTGTTCGCGTCCGCCTCCCGCACCGGCTCGGGCGCGGTGTACGACCCGCACGTACGCGGCGTGGTCGGCGCGCAGGACCTGACCCCGCAGAAGGCCCGGATCCTGCTCACGCTGTCGCTGGCGCGGACCCACAACGAGGACCGGGTCCAGCACTGGTTCACCACCCTGGGCACGGAACAGTTCGTGGCCCCCCGGCGGTAGGGCTACTCGCCGCGGAACGTGCAGCGGTACGCGCTCGGGGAGACGCCCAGCGCGTCGCGCAGGTGCATCCTCAGCGACGCCGCCGTGCCGAAGCCCGCCTCCGCCGCCACCTGGTCCACCGGCAGATCCGTCTCCTCCAGCAGCTGGCACGCCCGCTCCACCCGGCGCTGGGTCAGCCATCGCACGGGCGTCATGCCGACCTCCTCCCGGAACCGGCGCGAGAACGTCCGCACGCTCATCGACTCGTGCGCGGCCAGCTCCGCGAGGGTCAGCGGGCGGTCGAGGCGGGTCAGGGCCCAGGCCCGCGCCTCCCGGGTGGAGGAGCCGTGCGGCGCGGGGACGGGGCGGCGGATGAACTGGGCCTGGCCGCCGTCGCGGTGCGGCGCCACCACGGCGCCCCGCGCGACCTCGCCCGCCACCGCGGAGCCGTGGTCGAGCCGGATCAGATGGAGCAGCAGGTCGATGCCGGAGGCGTCCCCGGCGGAGGTGAGGACGTCGCCCTCGTCGGCGTACAGGACGTCCGGGTCCAGCTCGACCGACGGGTACAGCGCCCGGAACTGGTCGGCGGCCTGCCAGTGCGTCGTCGCCCGGCGGCCGTCCAGCAGCCCGGCCGCGGCCAGGACGAACGCGCCGGTGCAGATGGAGGCGATGCGGGTGCCGGGCCGCCGGATGCGGGCGAAGGCGTCGGCCAGCGCGGGGCCGAGACGGCCCTCGGTCTGCGGCTCGTCCTTCTCGTTGGCGGCCGGGACGATCACCGTGTCGGCCTCGGGCAGCGCCTCCGGGCCGTGGGCGACGTTGACGCTGACGTCGGAGTCCGTACGCACCTCACCGGGCACCAGCGCACACGTCACCACCTCGTACAGCGGCTCGCCGGACGCCGAGACGGCCCGGCCGAACAGGCGGTGCGCCATGCCCAGCTCGAACGGCAGCATCCCGTGCCGCACGAGCACGGCCACCCGGTGGCGGTCCGGATGAGTGAAGACAGCCATGCCGCGATTCTCGCACCTGACGCGCGGCTCAGTGCTTGGCCCGGCTCGGCTGCACCCGCTTCGGCTCGCCCTTCATCTTGGGGTGCTCCGGCGGATACGGAAGGTCGCCGAGACCGTGCTCCCGCTCGTCCCGGTCGGCGAGTTCCAGCGCGGCCTCCAGCCGGTACGCGTGCTCGTCCATGTCCGCGTGCACATCGCCCACCTCCCGGTAGCGCACCGGCATGGACGCCAGGTCGAAGTCGCGCGGCCGGGCGTCGGGCACCTCGTCCCAGCGCAGCGGCGCGGAGACCGGGGCGTGCGGCCGGGGGCGTACGGAATAGGCGCTGGCGATGGTGCGGTCGCGCGCGGTCTGGTTGTAATCCACGAAGATCTTCTCGCCGCGCTCCTCCTTCCACCACGCCGTGGTGATCCGCTCCGGCGCCCGCCGCTCCAGCTCGCGCGCGACCGCGATCGCCGAGCGCCGCACCTGGGTGAAGGTCCACTCCGGCACGATGGGCACGAAGACGTGCAGCCCCCGCCCGCCGGAGGTCTTGGGCCAGCCCCGCAGCCCCAGCTCG
The DNA here is from genome assembly GCF_003721215.1 of Streptomyces botrytidirepellens. Classification (NCBI taxonomy): domain Bacteria; kingdom Bacillati; phylum Actinomycetota; class Actinomycetes; order Kitasatosporales; family Streptomycetaceae; genus Streptomyces; species Streptomyces botrytidirepellens. The sequence continues at coordinate 15,736 of NZ_RIBZ01000317.1, read as the reverse complement.
TCCAGCACTTGGCGCAGCTCGCCCGCGGCCCGCACCGCGTCCCCGTAGTCGGTGCCCGGCTGCGGGTCGAGGTCGATGCGCAGCTCATCGGGGTGCTCGGTGTCGCCGCGCCGCACCGGCCACGGATGGAAGGTCAGACAGCCCAGGTTGGCGGCCCACACCACGGCCGCCGTCTCGGTGGGGCACAGCTCGTCCGCGTACCGCCCGCTGGGGAAGGAGATGCGGCCGGTCGGGATCCAGTCGGGAAGGTTCTTCGGCGCCCGCTTCTGGAAGAACGATTCCCCCGCCACCCCCTCCGGGTAGCGCTCCAGCGTCGTCGGCCGGTCCCGCAGCGCGCGCAGCGCACCGTCGCCGACGGCGAGGTAGTAGCGGGCGAGGTCGAGCTTGGTGAAGCCCCGCTCCGGGAAGTACACCTTCCCGGGGTTGGACAGCCGTACCGTGCGCCCACCGACGTCAAGCTCCACCGTCTCTGCCATACACCAACGCTAGGTCCACTCCGCCCGCTCCACCTCCCGGCGGGCGCGCGGGCCCCGGCGGCCGCACAATCGAAGACATCATGGACCTTCCGGTGATGCCCCCGGTGGCACCGATGCTGGCCAAGTCGGTGGCCACGATCCCGCCCGGCATGCGGTACGAGGCGAAGTGGGACGGCTTCCGGGCCATCGTGTTCCGCGACGGGGACGAGGTCGAGGTCGGCAGCCGCACCGGCAAGCCGCTCACCCGCTACTTCCCCGAACTCGTCGACGCCTTCCGCACCCATCTGCCGCCGCGCTGCGTCCTGGACGGCGAGATCGTCATCGCGCGCGAGGGGCGCCTCGACTTCGACGCCCTCCTGGAGCGCATCCACCCCGCCGACTCCCGGGTGCGGATGCTGGCCCGTACCACCCCGGCGGGCTTCGTCGCGTTCGACCTCCTCGCCCTCGGCGACACCTCGTACATGGACGCGCCCCTCGGCGAGCGCCGCGACGCCCTGACCGAGGCGCTGCGCGAGGCCACCGACCCCGTCTTCACCGCCCCCTGGACCGACGACGTCGACGTGGCCCGGCGGTGGTTCGACCACTACGAGGGCGCCGGGCTCGACGGCATCGTCGCCAAGCGCCCCGACCTCGGCTACCGGCCCGGCGAGCGCGTCATGGTCAAGGTCAAGCACGAGCGGACCGCCGACTGCGTGGTGGCGGGCTTGCGGCTGCACAAGTCCGGACCGGTCGTCGGCTCCCTGCTGCTCGGCCTGCACGACGCCACCGACCGCCTCCAGCACGTCGGCGTCTGCGCCGCGTTCCCGATGCGCCGCCGCCAGGAGCTGATGACCGAACTGGAGCCGCTGCGCATGGAGTCGGTCGAGGGCCACCCGTGGGCCGACTGGGCGCGGGAGGAGGCCCACGCCCAGAGCCGGATGCCGGGCGCGCCCAGCCGCTGGACCGGCGTCAAGGACCTCTCCTGGCTGCCGCTGCGCCCGGAGCGGGTGTGCGAGGTGGCGTACGACCACATGCAGGGCGACCGCTTCCGGCACACGGCCCGGTTCCGGCGCTGGCGGCCCGACCGCGAGCCGGGGGAGTGCACCTACGCACAGCTGGAGGAGCCGGTCTCGTACGACCTGCGCGAGGTACTGGGCGGCTGACCCCCTAGCGCTGGGCGTCGTGCTGCTCGGCCATGCGAACGAACCAGTCCCGCGCCGCCTCCGCCGCCTGTTCCAGCGCCCCGGGCTCCTCGAAGAGATGGGTCGCCCCGGGCACCACATGGACCTCGTGCGGCGCGGCCAGCATCGCGGCGGCCTGCTCGTTCAGCCCCAGCACCTCGTGGTCGTCGCCGCCCACCACCAGCAGCACCGGCGCGCCCACCCGGTTCAGCACCCCGCCCGCCAGGTCCGGGCGCCCGCCCCGGGACACCACGGCCCGCACCCGCTCCGGCCGCTCCGCCGCGGCGGTCAGGGCGGCCGCCGCGCCCGTACTCGCTCCGAACAGGCCCACCGGCAGTCCGCTGGTGCCGGGGTGCCCGGCGAGCCAGTCGACCGCCGCCACCAGCCGCCGTCCCAGCAGCGGGATGTCGAAGCGGTGCTCCGCGGTGATCGCGTCCACCCGCTCCTCGGCGTCGGTGAGCAGGTCGAACAGCAGCGTCGCGAGCCCCGCCCCCTGGAGCACCCCGGCCACCGCGCGGTTGCGCGGGCTGTGCCGGGAACTGCCGCTGCCGTGCGCGAAGGCCACCACGGCCGAAGGGTGTTCGGGAAGGGCCAGATCGCCCACGAGCAGGGCGTCATCCGCGGCGATACGGGCGGTCTCGGAGCGCATCGGCACCTCCTGCCGGGGGAGAACAACGGGGACTACGCGGGCTACGCGTGGGCCAGCAGCCCCTGGCGCAGCTCGCTGTAGAGCCGGGACAGCCTGCGGGATATGTGCATCTGCGAGAAGCCGAGGATCTCGCCGATCTGGCTCTGTGAAAGCCCGGCGAAGAACCGCAGGTAGAGCACGTAGCGGTCCTGTTCGGAGAGGTTCGCGATGAGCACCCGCAGCGACTCCCGGTTGACGACCTGTTCGATCGCGGCGTCGTCCGCGCCGACCGTCTCGGCGAGCAGCCGCTCCTCGGCGCCCTGCACCGCGGCGTTGAGGGACAGAGGGGTGCAGGAGGCGCTCGCCTCCAGACCGGCGCGCACGTCCTCCTGCGGCATGCCGGTGCGGGTGCTGATCTCCCCGATGGTCGGGGTACGGCCGCCCAGCTCCTGTTCCAGCGCGTCGCGCGCCGAGCGGGTGCGGGAGCGGACCTCCTGGATGTTGCGCGGGATGTGCAGCGTCCACAGATAGTCGCGGAAGTGGCGCTTCAGCTCGCCGGTGATGACGGGGATCGCATACGAGGGGAAGGCGTGGCCGAGGTCCGGGTTGTAGCGGTCGACGGCCTTCACCAGGGCCAGCGAGGCGACCTGGGTGAGGTCCTCCATGTTCTCGCCCTTGTTGCGGAAGCGCAGCGCCAGGCGTTTGGCGACCGGCAGCCACTCGCAGATGATCGCCTCGCGCAGCGCGTCGCGCTCCGGTCCGGACGGCAGCCGGGACATGCGCAGAAAGGCGCCGCCGGTGTCGGGGGTGTCGTCATGGCGTCGGCGGCGAGTCGCGGTTGCTGACATGGTCACTCGCCTCCGTGGTCCGATGTCACGGCCTGCCCGCGGCACAGCGGTGAAGCGGTGAGGTCCCGCTCTGGAGAGGGCGATCGGTTGCACGGTCGGTTCTGCGGTCGCAACCAGGCTCGCACGCCCCCCAAGGTCGTGCAATTCGACCAAATCGCCCCACCATTCCTGCATCTTTGGGAGGAATTGTGACCCTGGGAGATTCGGTATCGGAGCGGTGGGTATCCGCCGGGGATGGACGCCACCCTTCGTCTCGCCCAGCAGCCCGAGGCCGACGCCCTGCTCGCGCGCAGCCCCCTCGCCCTCCTGACCGGCATGCTGCTCGATCAGCAGGTGCCCATGGAATGGGCGTTCACCGGCCCGTACACCATCGCGCGGCGGATGGGCGCCGACGACCTGGACGCCCATGAGATCGCCGCGTACGACCCCGAGCGGTTCCCGGAGCTGCTGTCGGAGAAGCCGGCCGTGCACCGCTACCCCGGATCGATGGCCAAGCGGATCCAGCAGCTGTGCCAGTACCTGGTCGAGCACTACGACGGCGACGCGGCCGCCCTGTGGCGCGACGCCCCCACCGGCGCCGAACTCCTCAAGCGGCTGAACGCGCTGCCCGGCTACGGCAAGCAGAAGTCCCAGATCTTCCTGGCCCTGCTCGGCAAGCGGTTCGGGGTGCGGCCCGAGGGCTGGCGCGAGGCGGCGGGGTCGTACGGCGAGGAGGGCTCGTACCGCTCGGTCGCCGACATCACCGGACCCGAGTCGCTCGGCAAGGTGCGCGCCTACAAACAGCAGATGAAGCAGCAGGCCAAGGCGCGCGGCGGGGGCTGAACACCGGGGACACCGGGGTCAGGCCGTGCCGAGCGCGTCGCGCAGGGTGTCCACGGCCAGGGTGAGCGCGGCCCGGGCCGCATGGGTGTCCCGCAGCGCGTCGAGCATCAGGAAGTCATGGATGATGCCCTGCATGCGCAGCGCGGTCACCGGCACCCCGGCGTCACGGAGCTTGTTCGCGTACGCCTCGCCCTCGTCCCGCAGCACATCGGCCTCACCGGTGATGACCAGCGCGGGCGGCAGCCCCTTGAGCTGTCCGGTGTCCGCGCGCAGCGGGGAGGCGGTGATCTCGGCCCGCTGCGCGGGGTCGGTGGTGTACTGGTCCCAGAACCACTTCATGGCCTCGCGGGTCAGGTAGTAGCCGTCGGCGAACTCGTCGTACGAGCCGGTGTCGAAGTTCGCGTCGGTCACCGGGTAGAACAGCACCTGCTGGACGGGGGAGATGTCGCCGCGCTCCTTGGCCAGCAGGGTCAGCGCGGCGGTCATGTTGCCGCCGACCGAGTCCCCGGCCACCGCGAGCCGGTTCGCGTCGAGCCCGGCGCCCTCGCCGTGCGCCACGATCCACTGCCCGACCGCGTAACACTGCTCCAGGGCCACCGGGTAGCGGGCCTCGGGGGAGAGGTCGTACTCGGGGAACACCACGGCCGCGCCGACCCCGACCGCCAGCTCCCGGGCCAGCCGGTCATGCGTGTGCGCATCGCCGAACACCCAGCCCGCGCCGTGCACATAGAGGATCACCGGGAGGGTCCCGGAGACATTCGGCGGACGGATGATCCGCGCCTTCACCCCACCGGCCGGAATCCCGGTGATGCTGATCCACTCCTCGTCCACCTCGGGCTTGGGCACCTCGCCGGACTGGAGCTCGTCGACCGTCCTGCGGCCCTCCGCGGGCGACATCTGGTACAGGTACGGGGGCTTCGCGGTCGCCTCGGCGAACGCGGCGGCTGCGGGCTCCAGGACGGGGCGGGACGGTGCGGTGCGCGGCATCTGCGGCTCCTTGGCGGTCCGGGATCCGGTCCGGGATTCGACCATCTCACCGCGACCGCGCCCGCACGCGTCCGCTTACGCCGGCAGGGGGAGAAGCGTGGTGCGGATCAGGTCAGCGGCCCCGGCGCCGGGGAGGGGTCGGGGACCGGATCGGGGCCCGGGGGATGGGGGACCGGGTCCGGGGACGGGCCCGGAGGCGGNGGGGAGGGGTCGGGGACCGGATCGGGGCCCGGGGGATGGGGGACCGGGTCCGGGGACGGGCCCGGAGGCGGCCCCGGGGTGGGATTCGGCGGTGGCTCCGGCGGGGGCGACGGCACCGGGTCCGGCGGCGGTCCCGGGGGCGGACCGGGCACGGGCCCCGGCGCGGGTCCTGGCTCCGGACCGCCCGGCCCGGGCGACGGGGTCGGGTTCGGCGGCACCGGGTCGTCGGGCTGCGTCGGGTCGGCGGCGGAAATCGGGTTGATGTGCCGTGCCACGGTGTCCTCCAAAAGCTCATGAGACGGTGTGGCCACCTCATATGCGGGGCGGGTGCCCGATCGCTTCCTGCCCACGCATGGCTACGGCGCCGAATGGGGGAAAACCCCCGACGCCATAACGGCCTATTCCATCCTATCCGTTATGGATTGCCCATGGATTGCCGTTTATCGGCGCAATTCGCTATTCCTCGGCGTTTCTATTCGGAATTCCCGTCGTCCGCGATCACGACCTCGACGCCCCCGGCGCGCAGCGCACCGATCTCGTCCGGGTCGGCGCCGCCGTCGGTCACCAAGGTCCAGCCGGGCGGCAGCCGTATCCAGGTGTGGAACGGGCGCCGGCCGACCTTGGCCGCGTGCGCCAGCACGTACACCCGCTCGGCGCGCCGGGCCATCAGCTCCTTCAGCCGGGTCTGGCGCAGATCCGCCTCGCAGATGCCGTGTTCGGCCGTCACCCCGTCGGCGCCCAGGAAGACCCGGTCGAACGTCATGCGCTCCAGCGCCGCCTCGGCGAGCGGGCCCAGGAAGCTCTGGCTCAGCGGCCGGAGCGTACCGCCCAGGCACTCCACCCGCACCGACTCCACGTCGGCCAGCTCCTGGAGCGCGGTGAGCCCGGTCGTGGCCACCGTCAGCCCCTCGGACGTGCGCAGCTCATGGGCGAGGGCGCCGACGGTCGAGCCCGCGTCCAGCAGCACCGTCTCGCCGGTACGGACGGTCGACGCCGCCCAGCGGGCGATGGCCCTCTTCGCCTCGAACGCCTCGCCGGTGCGCTGGCGCAGCGACGCTTCGGGGTGGGCGACCAGGGCCATCGCCCCGCCGTACGTCCGCGCCAGCCGACCGTCGGCGGTCAGCTGGGCGAGGTCACGGCGGATGGTGGACGCGGTGACCCCGAACGTACGGGACAGCTCCTCCACGCTGGCCAGGCCCGTGGTCGTCGCGAGGTGGACGATCTGGTCGCGCCGGGCCCGTGCTCCCTGTACCGGCAATGTCACTCGTCCTTCTCGATCTTCCTCGATCTTCTCGATCACGTGGGCGTCAGCGGGCGGGGGAGGGCGACATCTCGGCGGCCTGCCGCAGCGCCTCGATCATGCTACCGGCGTCGGCCTTGCCGGTACCGGCGATGTCGAACGCGGTGCCGTGGTCGACGGAGGTGCGGATCACGGGGAGGCCGACGGTGAGGTTGACCCCGGCCTCCAGGCCCAGCACCTTGACCGGGCCGTGCCCCTGGTCGTGGTACATGGCCACGATCAGGTCGTAGTCGCCGCGCCCGGCCAGGAAGAAGGCGGTGTCGGCGGGGAGCGGTCCGCGGGCGTCGATGCCGTCCTCGCGCAGCACCTCCAGCGCGGGCACGATCTTCTCCTCTTCCTCGCCGTAGCCGAACAGTCCGTTCTCCCCGGCGTGCGGATTGATGCCGCACACCCCGATCACCGGCTCCGGGGTCCCGGCCCGGACCATCGCGTCGTGGCCGCGGCGCACGGTGCGCTCGACCAGCCCCGGCTCGATCTTGTTGACGGCGTCGATGAGCCCGATGTGGGTGGTGACGTGGATGACCTTCACCGTCGGGGTGGCCAGCATCATCGACACCTCCTCGACCCCGGTCAGATGGGCCAGCAGCTCCGTGTGGCCGGGGAAGACGTGCCCGCCCGCGTGGAGGGCCTCCTTGTTCAGCGGCGCGGTGCAGATGCCCTGCACCTCGCCGTCCAGGGCGAGCCGGGCGGCCGCCCGTACGTACTGGTACGCGGCGTCCCCGGCGACCGCGGACAGCTCGCCCCAGGGCAGCTCGGCGGGCAGCAGCCCGAGGTCGATGACGTTGATCCGGCCCGGGCCGAACTCGGCCTCGGCGGGCGCACCCACCGTGACGATCTCGCACGCGATGTCGCGCAGCCGGGCCGCCTGCCGCAGCCGCTCCGCGTCCCCGATGACCACTGGACGGCAGCGCCGGAGGGTCTCCGGGGCGAGCAGCGCGGGGACGATCACCTCGGGCCCGATGCCCGCGCCGTCGCCCATGGTGACCGCGATGAGCGGGAGCGGGCCGGCGGGGGCGGGGGTGGTGGGTGCGTTCATGAGGTGACCTTCCGTTCGGTCGAGTGGGGGCGCAGCGCCCGGACGATGTGACGCAGGGAATCGGGATCGCCGAAGCTGCCCGGGCGGGTCACGACGGATCGTCCGTCGGGAGTGCGGAGGTGTACGGCGCCGTGGTGCACCTGCCCGACGGGGTCGAGCCGGGTGATCGCGAGCGCGTCCAGCACCCGGCGGGCCGTCTCCCCACCGGTGAGGACGAGGTCGGCCCCGCCGTCGCGCCCCGCGAGCGCGGCGGCGACGGCCCGGGCCAGCCCGTGCACGAGCCGCCGGGCGGGCAGGGGGCCGGTTTCCGGGGCGTTGGCCGGGCTGGTGGGGGTGGTGGCGACCGCGGAGTCGGGCCCGGTTTCGGGCCGGGTTGGCGCCGGGGCGTCGGGCGTGCTGTGGTGCCGTGCTGTGGCGGCCACGGCGGAGGCCGTTCGGCTGGAGGCCGTGCCAACGGCCTCCGGGACGGCGGTCGTTGCGGGGGATATCGCACCGCGCGGCGGACCGGCGGTCGGGGCGATGGTGACGACCGTGACCGGCGCCGTCAGCGGAGGCAGGGCGGCCGCGGGCGGCTCCGACAGCAGGTCGGCCAGGTCGAGCGGGACGTGTACGGCGCCGTCGGCGACCAGTCGGCGCACCTGCTCGACGGCGCCCGGCTCGGCCGTACCGACGACGACCAGCACGGGCCGGTCGACGGTCTCCCCGGCGTCGGCCCGCGGCGCGGTTTCCGCGCGGGGTGCGGTGTCCGCCATCTCTGGGCGCGCTGCCGTATCCGCCTGCGCTGCGGTTTCCCGCCGCGCTGCGGTCTCGGCGCGCCCTGCGGTATCGGCCTGCGGCGCGGTTGCCGTGCGGGGTGCGGTGTCCGCCGTTTCGGGGCGCGCTGCCGTATCCGCCTGCGCTGCGGTGTCCCGCCGCGCTGCGGTTTCGGCGCGCCCTGCGGTATCGGTCCGCGTCGTCGACTCCGCCGCCTCCGGCCGCGCCGCCGTGTCCGGGGCCGCGCGCGCGTCCGCCGTGGCGGGCCAGCCGTTCGCCGCCAGGTGGCGGCCGAGGGCGGTCGCCAGGCCGCCGGTGCCGACCAGGCGTAGCCGGAGGTCGTCGGCGAGCGAGGCCGCGACGATCGCGTCCAGGTCGGCGTCCGTCTCCGCGTCGCAGACCGCCACCCGCCCCGCCGTCACCGCGGCCCGCAGGGCGGACAGCAGGGTGGGCCGCGCGGCGCGTACGGTCGCGAGGGGGATCAGCGCGGTGGGCAGCCCGCCCAGCACGTCGGCCACCGAGGACGGCGGGGTCGTGGCCTCGGCGCGCCAGGCGTCGCCCTCGTGCAGTGCCACCCCGCCGAGGTGCACCACGCCCGCGCGCACCACGCGCCCGGCGACCGGCAGGGCGGGGGCGACGACCACGCCCGGCCCGTCCGCGGCCAGCGCGGCGACCTCGGCGGCCACATTGCCCCGCAGCAGCGAGTCGATCTTCTTCAGGACCAGGGTGTCGCCCGTGGGCGCCAGCCGCAGTGCGCCGCGGACCGCGTCGGCCGCGTCCTCGGCCGGGCAGTGGCGCGAGTCGAGGTCCAGCACCGTCACGGCCCGCGCGTCGGTCGCGGATATCGCCTCGGGACCGGTCGCGGCAGGACCAAGGAGGAGCACCCGACTGCGCGTTGTGCGCGACCTCAGCCCGGCGGCCGTCTCGGCGGCACCGGACAGGTCGTCGGCGATGGCCAGCACCCCGCGGAAGGGCGGCATCTCCACGTACCTCCTTGAATGGCCATGACAGGGGAAGTGATCAGACGTGATCGAACGGGATCAGACGGCGGACACGCGGTCACCGTGGTCTCGATGATGACACACGTTGCGCGAACCGCGCGAGAGGTATTGCGTAAAGCGCGCAGCCATGTCACGGTGACCGCCGCGACACCTTGACCCGTCCGGCCCCCCGGTCCGAGCGGGTCGAGCGAGCCGGTCGCTCGCCTCAGAACCGCCGAGAGGTCAACGATGACCCGTATCCCCCAAGACCCGGACCGCAGCGGTCCGGACGTCCGCGGCCCGGACATCAGCCGCCGGGCCATGCTCCGCCTCGGTGCGGGCGCCTCCGCAGGTCTCGCCCTCGCCCCGCTCGCCGGGTGCGCGGGCCCCACCGGTGGCCCCGGCCCCGGCGCCATCAGCCTGGGGCTGAACCGTTCCCTGGTCAGCCTCGACAACAAGCTCAACCAGTTCGACGCGGCCGTCACCGTGCAGCGGGCGGTCCGCCAGGGCCTGACCCGGATGGGCAAGGGGCTCCTGCCGGAGCTGGTGCTCGCCGACCGCTTCGAGATGACCGAGCCCACCCGCTGGACGGTGCGGCTGCGGGACGGGGTGCGCTACTCCGACGGCAGCCCGGTCACCGTCAAGGACGTGGCGACCGCGCTGAAGATGTACTGGGGCGTCAACGGCTCGTTCATCGTCGGGCTCTTCCCCGAGCGGCCCGCCCTCGAAGCGGTGGACGAGCGCACGTTCTATCTGCACACCAAGCGCCCGGTCCCCATCCTCGACCAGCTGATGGCCAACATCCTCATCAGCCCGGCCGCCAAGAACCGGCCCGAGGAGCTGTCCGGCGGCGTCGGCTCCGGTCCGTACGTGGTCACCTCGGCGAACTCCGGCACCGGCGAATACGCGCTCGCCGCCAACGACCGGTACTGGGGACGGCGCCCCGCCACCCCGGGGGTGCGGGTCCGCTTCGTCCCCGAGGAGTCCAGCCGCGTGGTCTCGCTCCGCAGCGGCGAACTGGACGTCATCGACACCATCACGCCCGACTCGGCCGAGCAGTTGCGCGGGCTGCCCGGGGTGCGCCTGGACCGCACCACCGGCACCCGCGTGAACCAGCTGTTCTTCAACTTCCGCAAGCCCCACGGCCATCCGCTGGCCGACCCGCGGGTGCGCGAGGCGCTGAGCTACGCCATCGACGGGAAGTCCCTCGTCGACGACGTGCTCACCGGATCCGCCCAGCAGGCCGAGGGCGTGGTCCCGCTCGCCCTCAAGGGCGCGATACGCACCGGCGGTTACGTCCACGACCCCGGCAAGGCGCGCAAGCAGCTCGCCGCGCTCGGCCACCGTGACCTCAAGGTGAAGATCATCTGGGAGTCCGGGGAGTTCCCCGGCGACACCTCGGTGATGGAAGCGGTCCTGGAGATGCTGCGCGCCGTCGGAGTCCGCCCGACGCTCCAGCAGTTCGAGCCCGGCGGCGACATCCAGCAGTGGCGGCAGGGCCGCCGCGGCGACTGGGACGTCCTCGGCAACGGCTTCTCCGTCCCCACCGGACACGCCAGCACCAGCCTCCAGGGCATGTACGGCGGCACCCCGGAGAAGGAGAAGACCCGCGACACCTACCAGGGTTACGTCTTCCCGGAGATCGCCGACCGGCTGGCCGACGCCTCCGCCGAAACCGACGAGAAGACGCGGAACGCCAAGCTCGCCGCCGTCCAGAAGGAGATCTGGAACACCCGCCCCTGCCTGTGGGCCTTCGTCCCCGACGTGGTGCTGGCCCGCCGCTCCCGGGTCCGGGACGTGAAGCTCCTCCAGCTCAACTCCTACGACCTCGCCGCCGTGCGCCTGGAGGGCTGAGCCGTGCTGCGCTATCTGATACGCCGCCTTGGCCAGAGCGTCCTGACCATCTTCCTGACCCTCTCCACCGTCTTCGTCCTGGTGCGCATGGCACCCGGCGACCCGGCCGCCGCCCTGGCCGGACCCAACCCCAGCACCGCGGACCTCGCCCGGATCCGTGAACAGTTCGGGCTGGATCAGAGCCTGCTCACCCAGTACGGCGTCTTCCTGCGCGATCTGTTCACCGGCGACCTCGGGACCAGCTACTCCTTCCACGCCCCCGCCTTCGACGTGGTGTTCGACCGGGTCCCCTACACCATCACCCTCGCCTTCTCCGCCATCGTGCTCACCACCGTGGTCGCCGTGCCGCTGGGGGTGTGGATGGCCCGCCGCGCCGACACCAAGCGCGAACTCGGCGCCAATGTGCTGACCATCGCCGGACAGTCCATGCCGGACTTCTGGATCGGCGTCATGCTGCTCACCGTCTTCGCCGTGCTGATGCCGGTCCTGCCCGCCTCCGGCTTCACCACCTGGAGCGGCCTGGTGCTGCCCACCGTCACCGTGGCAACCCTTCAGATGGCGCTCATCTCCCGGCTGGTGCGGCGCGAGATGGTCGCGGCCCTCGGCTCGCCGTACGTCACCACTGCCCGCTCCCGCGGTGTCTCCGAGCGCGCCCTGACCTGGCGTTACGCCATGGGCAACTCCGCCATCCCGGTGCTCACCGCGCTCGGCACCCGGTTCGCCGCGATGCTCAACGGCGTCGTCGTGGTCGAGGTGGTCTTCGGCTGGCCCGGCGTCGGCTCGCTCGTCGTCCGCGCCCTGGAGACCCGCGACTACCCGCTGATCCAGGCGACCGTCCTGGTCACCGCCGCGCTGGCGGTCCTCGTCCAACTCCTCATCGACCTGGCCTACCCGCTGCTCGACCCGCGGGTACGCCTGGGAAAGGCGGCCTGAGACATGAAAGGCGCCCTCGAACCCCCGGCCCCCACCGGATCCCCGGCCCCCGCCGAGGCCACGCCCGCGGTCCGCGCCAGCCGGGTCACCGCCCGCGACCTGGTCCGCGCGACCGCCACCCGGCGCCGCCGCAGCGCGAGCCTCAAGCTGTGGACGGGCACGGTGTGCACCCTGCTGGTGGTGGTGCCCGTCGCCCTCGCGCAGCTGCTGCCGCTGCCCGGCGCGAACGACCAGGACCTCTCCCGGCGCCGGCTCGCCCCGCTGACCGACGGCCATCTCTTCGGCACCGACCAGCTCGGCCGCGACCTGCTCTCCCGGGTGCTGCACGGCGGCCAGGTGTCCCTGTCGATCGGCGTGCTCGCCGTCCTCGTCTCCGGCCTCATCGGCATCGTTGCGGGCGCCGCCGCCGGATACTTCGGCCGCTGGGTCGACGCGATCGTCTCCCGGCTGCTGGAGGCGCAGATGTCGCTGCCGCTGCTCATGATGCTGCTGCTCGTCGTCGCCCTGTTCGGGCCGTCCGTCACCGTCATCACCTGCGTGATCGCCATCGCCCAGTGGCCCGAGGTGGCCCGGCTGACCCGCTCGCTGGTGCTGGTCGAACGCGAGAAGCCGTACGTGGCCGCCGCCCGGGTGCTGGGGCTGCGCCAGATCGCCATCCTGGCCCGCCACATCATCCCCAACATCGTCCGCCAGGCGTCCCTGGTCGTCCTGCTGCTGCTCGCCCAGGCCGTCCTGCTGGAGAGCGCGCTCAGCTACCTCGGCGCCGGACCCCAGCGGCCGTTCGCCACCTGGGGGCGCATCATCTCCGACGGCCAGGACTACATCACCACCTCCTGGTGGCTGGTGACCCTGCCCGGCCTCGTCATCGCGCTGCTGGTGGTCGGGGTCAACCTGCTGGGCGACGGGCTGCGCGACCGTACCCGCCGACGTGCGACGGAGGGCTCCTGATGAGCGACGCGACCAGCAACGCGACGAGCGACCGACAGACCCCGCTGCTGGAGGTCGAGGACTTCCAGATCGAGCTGATCACCGACCGCGGTGTGGTCCGCGCGGTCGACGGCGTCGGCTTCACCCTCGCCGCGGGCGAGACCGTGACCCTCATCGGCGAGTCCGGCTCCGGCAAGTCCACCACCGCGATGGGCCTGCTGCGGCTGCTGCCCGAGGGGCTGGCCGTGCTGTCCGGCACCGCCCGCATCCAGGGCGTCGACGTCGTCGCCGACCCCCGGGCGGCCCGCCGGATCCGCGGCCGCGGCGTCTCCCTCATCCCGCAGGACCCGATGACCGCGCTCAGCCCGGTGCACACCATCGGCCGCCAGCTCGCCGAGGCGCTGCGCATCCGCCACCCGGAGCTGTCCCGCGCCGACGCCCGCGCCCAGGGCATCGAACTGCTCGGCCGGGTACGGATCCCCCGCCCCGAGACCCGGTGGGGCGCCTACCCCCACCAGTTCTCCGGCGGCATGCTCCAGCGCGTCCTCATCGCCATCGCGCTCGCCGCCGAGCCCGAGCTGCTGGTCGCCGACGAGCCGACCTCGGCGCTCGACGTCACCGTCCAGGCGGGCGTGCTCGACCTGCTGATGGAACTCCAGGAGCGCACCGGCATCGGCATGCTCATGATCACCCACGATCTGGGGGTGGCCCGGCTGGTGTCCGATCGCATCCACGTCATGCGCGGCGGCCGCTTCGTGGAATCCGGCCCCGTCGAACAGATCGTGGAACACCCCGCCGAGGCGTACACCCGCGATCTGCTCGCCGCCGTCCCCACCCTGGGCCCCTGGGACGAGACCCCTGCCGCTCCTTCCGCAAAGGAGGCGTCGCTGTGACCACACCCCTGTTGGCCGTCGAGGACCTGGTGGTCGAATACCCGGTCCCGGGCGGCGTGTTCCGCGCGGTGGACGGCGTCGGCTTCACCGTCGCGCCCGGCGGGGCGCTCGCCATCGTCGGCGAGTCCGGCTGCGGCAAGTCCACCATCGCCCGCTCCCTCGTCCGGCTGCTGCGCCCCACCGAGGGACGCATCCTGCTCGACGGCACCGACATCGCGTCGCTGCCCGAGCGGCGGCTGCGGCCGCTGCGGCGCCGGGTGCAGATGGTCTTCCAGGACCCGTACGGCTCGCTGGACCCGCATCTGACCGCCGAGGAGATCGTGGCCGAGCCGCTGCGGCTGGCCGGGATGCGGTCCGCCGCCGATCGCGGCCGCCGGGCCGCCCAGCTGATCGACCAGGTGGGCCTGCCCACCAGCGCCCTCCAGCGCCGCCCCGCCGAGTTCTCCGGCGGCCAGCGCCAGCGGATCGGCATCGCCCGCGCCCTGGCCAGCGGGCCCGACCTGCTCGTCTGCGACGAGGCCACGTCCGCGCTCGACGTCTCCGTACAGGCCCAGGTGCTCCAGCTGCTGCGCGAACTCCAGGCCGAACGGAACCTCGCCTACATCGTCATCTCCCACAACCTCGGAGTGGTCCGCGAGATCAGCTCCGAGGTGGTGGTGATGCGCGGCGGGCGGATCGTCGAATCGGGCCCGACCGCGGACGTGCTCGCCGCGCCCACCGAGCCGTACACCAGGGCGCTGCGGCGCGCGGCGCTCGACCCGGCCACCATGCGGGGACGCAAACCGCGCGCCCTGGTGTCCGCGATCGTGACCGACCAGGACCATGGTCCTGGCCAGGACCCTCACCGAACTTCAGGAGCAACGCAGTGAACGCGCACGCGCAGACCCACACCACCTCCCAGGCGTCGCCCGGCGGGGTGACCGTGCCCGGGGCCCCGGTGCCGCTGTCCCGGCTGGTGCTGGGCACCATGACCTTCGGCGACACGGTGGACCGGGCGGGTGCCGAGGCGATGCTGGACGCAGCGCTCGACGCCGGGGTCACGGGTGTGGACACCGCCAACGCGTACGTCGGGGGCGTCACCGAAACCCTCCTCGCCGAGCTGCTGCCCGGCCGCCGCGACCGGATCGTCCTCGCCACCAAGGCCGGGATGCCGCACGCCGACGCCGGTGAGCACTCCCCGCTGTCCGCGCGCGGCATGCGCGCGGCCCTCGAAGGCAGCCTGCGCCGCCTCGGCACCGACCACGTCGACCTCTTCTACCTCCACCAGCCCGACCGTGCGGCCCCGCTGGAGGAGACGCTGAGCACGGTCGCCGAGTTCGTCGCCGAGGGCAAGGTCCGCGCGCTCGGCGTCTCCAACTACGCCGCCTGGCAGATCGCCGAACTGACCCACACCGCCGACCGGGTGGGCGCCCCGCGCCCGGTGGTGGCGCAGCAGCTGTACAACCTGCTGGCCCGGCGTATCGAGGAGGAGTACCGGGAGTACGCGGCCACCAGTGGCCTGCGCACGATGGTCTACAACCCGCTCGGCGGCGGATTGTTGACGGGACGTCATATCTTCGAGGAGATTCCCGAGTCCGGCCGCTTCGGCGACTCCAAGCTCGCCGCGATGTACCGGCAGCGCTACTGGGACCCCCGCCTCTTCGAGGCGGTCCGCGACCTGGGGCGGATCGCGGACGAGGCGTCCATTCCGCTGACCGACCTGTCGCTGCGGTGGCTGCTGGGCCGCGACGGCGTGGACGCCCTGCTGCTCGGCGGCTCCCGGATCGAGCACCTGCGCGCCAACCTGGCGGCAGCCGCCGCGGGCCCGCTGCCGGAGGACGTGGTGGCGGCGTGCGACGAGGTGGGCGCCCGGCTGAGGGGGCCGATGCCCGCGTACAACAGGTAGCCCCGTGGATTTCCCCACCCCGCCCCTTCCCGAACCGGGGGCTCCGCCCCCGG
>NZ_RIBZ01000324.1:0-59478 GCF_003721215.1 Streptomyces botrytidirepellens | reverse complement strand
GCCGCGACTCGGCCCGTACGGCGCTCCCCGGTGGACGCCGCTCCTCAGCGATCGGCGCCCACCAGCGGGCGGGACTCCGCGGGGGCCGGAGCCTCGCCATGGCTGACGTTCGGCAGCCACCGCAGGGCGCGCGGCAGATACCAGGTGCGCTCGCCCAGCAGCGCCATCGCCGAGGGCAGCAGCAGCATCCGTACGAGGGTGGCGTCCACCAGCACCGCGACCGCGAGCCCGACGCCCATCTGCTGCATGTCCTGCATCCGCAGCAGCGCCAGCACCGAGAACACCGCGACCATGATGGTGGCCGCCCCGGTGACGGAGCCCGCCGTCGTGCGGATGCCCTCGCGGATCGCCTCGCGCGTCGTCAGGCCCCGGTCGTGGGCCTCACGGATCCGCGAGACCACGAAGACGTGGTAGTCCATCGACAGCCCGAAGAGGATGACGAGGACGAACAGCGGCATCCACGACTCGATCGCCCCGGCCGGCTCCATGCCCAGCAGCTCCGCGCCCCAGCCGTGCTGGAAGACAGCCGTCATGGTGCCGTACGCGGCGCCCACCGACAGCAGGTTGAGCAGGATCGACACGATCGCGATCGGCAGCGAGCGGAAGCACACCAGCATCAGCAGGAAGGTGACCGCGGCGATGAAGACGAAGACCGGTGCGATGTCGGTCTTCAGCTGGTCGGTGAAGTCCCGGTTCTCGGCCAGCTCGCCGCCCACGTACGCCTCGTCGGAGACCGGGCCGAGGACGTCCGGCACCAGGTCGTCGCGCAGGGTGTCCAGCGCCCGCTGTGATGTGGCGTTCTCGCCGTTCCCCGCGAGCGGCACCTCGATACGGGCCACCCCCTGTTCGGCGTGCAGCTCGACCTCGACGGCCTTGCCGAACCGGCCGGAGTCGGCCAGCTGCCGCTTGAAGTCGGTGACGGCCGCGCCGAAGCGGGGCGAGGAGATGGCGTCGGCCCGCACCACCACCTCGGCCGGGGCCGGGCCGCCCGGGAACGCTCCGGTGATCTCCTTGTACGCCACCGTCAGCGGGGCGTCCGAGCCGAACTGGTCCTCCATGCCGAGGTTTTCGGTCTTCATCCCGAGCGCGGGGGCGCACATCACCAGCAGCAGGGCGGCCGAGACGGCGGCGAACAGCTTGGGCCTGGCCAGGACGGGCTTCATGAGCGTGCCGGAGATCCCGCCGCTCGCGTGGGCGCCCTTCTCGCGGCGGCGGTTGAGCAGCGGCACCCGGCCCTTGTCGACCCGGTCGCCGAGCCAGGACAGCGTGGCGGGCAGGACCGTCACCGACCCCAGCATGGCCATCAGGACGACCAGCAGGGTGGCGACCGCGAAGCCCTGGAAGAGCATCAGCCCGGACAGGAACATGCCCGACATCGCCAGCATGACCGTGATCCCCGAGACCAGCACCGCCCGGCCGCTGGTCTCCGCCGCGATGCGCAGCGCGGTCTCCGCATCCCGGCCCGCGGCCCGCTCGTCCCGCTCGCGCCGCAGGTAGAACAGGCAGTAGTCGACGCCGACGGCCAGCCCGACAAGGAACATCACCGAGTTGGTGGAGTCGTACAGCGGCAGCTGGTGGCTGACCAGGGCCAGCAGCCCGAAGGTGCCGATGCAGGCGGTCACCCCGAGCAGCACCGGCAGCAGGGCCGCGACCAGCGCCCCGAAGACCACCAGCAGGATGCCCAGCGCCAGGGGTACGGCCGTGAACTCGGCCTTCTTGAAGTCGTTCTTCAGCATCCCGTCCAGCTCGTGCTGCGCCGTCGCGTCGCCGAACTCATGGGCGGTGATCCCCCGGTGTGCGGACTCGGTCGCCGCCACCGCGTCCAGGACCGGCTTCACCCGCTCCCCCGCGGTGTCCGGATCACCCTTCAGCTGGAAGGCGACCAGCCCCTCACGGCCGCCGGCCGAGCGCACCGGCGGCTGGATCCGCGCGGTCTCCCCGGTCTTCTCCAGTCGGGCGGTCAGGTCGCGGGCCGCGGCCCGCCAGCCGTCCGGGTCCGTGCTGCGCAGCATCACCATCTCGCCGGCCGGGGTGCTGAGCCCGGCGTCCTCGAGAACCTTCTGGGCGCGTGCGGAGTCGCCCGCGCCGTTCTCGGAATTGGTCATCTGCCGGGAGCCGGACATGCCACCGACGACGGCGACGACCACCACGAACAGCAGCCATCCGATGATCGCGGACTTGCGGTGGCGGGTGCTCCACCCGCCCAGCCGCACGGCCAGGCCTCGCCTCGTTGTGCTCATGGCGTCTCTCCCACTGGGGATGTGTACGGAATACGGACCGGATCGGTCATGTCCTAGACGCTAGAAAACGGCGCGTTCCCGCCCCAGCCGGGCAACCCCCGAATCCCCGAGCCATAGGGCGAGGGCGGGGGGTGGTGTCAGGTGTACCCCCGCGCGGGGCGCGGCCCCCGTGACCGATCATGCGGCGTCCAGCAGACTGAGGACATCGGAGGGGCAGGAAGCCGCACCGCACAGCTGAAAGACCCTGGAGGGCGTGGGATGAAGGTCCGCAAGCGACTGTCGGCCTGTGTACGGGGGCTCGGGGTATCCGTTCTCGCGCTGATGTCGATCGTCGTCTTCGTACTGACCGTCCTGTCCATCGCCTTCATCCCGCTGGGCCTGGGGGTCTTCACCACCCCGGCGATGGTGGGCGTGCTGCGCCGGCACGCCACTCAGCGCCGGTTACTCGCGGCCAAGTGGTCCGGCGTCCAGATCCGGATGCCGTACCGCCCGCTCCCCGACGACCGGCGCTCCGGGGTCACCGGTCAGGTGGAGCTGTGCACCTTCCTGCTGAAGGACCCGGCGACCTGGCGCGACCTGCTCTGGCTCCAGGTCGACATGACGGCCGGGTACGTGATCGCGCTGCTGGCGTTCGCCTTCCCGCCGTACGGGGTCGAGGGCTCGGTCCTGGCCGCCGGGGTCTGGGAGCCGATCGTCGACGCGGGCGGCACCTACTGGTACGCGTTCGTCCCCGTGACCTCGCAGGGCACCGCGAACCTCGCTGCCCTGACCGGCCTCGGCCTCATCGCCCTCGGCCTGTTCGTCTCGCCCCTGCTGCTGCGCACCCACTTCCTGCTGGCCCGCGCCTTCCTCGCCCCCACCCCGCAGATGACCCTCGCCGCGCGCGTCGAACGGCTCACCGAGACCCGGACCGATGCCGTGGACACCTCCGCCGCCGAGCTGCGCCGCATCGAGCGCGATCTGCACGACGGCGCGCAGGCCCGGCTCGTCGCCATGGGCATGAGCCTGGGCACCATCGAGGCGCTCATCGAGAAGGACCCGGCCAAGGCCAAGGAACTCCTCGCCGCGGCCCGCACCAACTCCGCCGAGGCCCTGGCCGAACTGCGCGACCTGGTCCGCGGCATCCACCCGCCGGTCCTGGCCGAACGCGGCCTGGGCGACGCGGTGCGCGCCCTCGCCCTGCGGATGACGATCCCGGTGGAGGTCGAGGTGGAGGTTCCGGGCCGGTTCGCGGAGCCGGTCGAGGCGGCCGCGTACTTCGCCATCAGCGAGGTCCTCACCAACGCGGCCAAGCACTCCGGCGCCGCGCGCATGTGGCTCGACATCCACCACGAGGCCGGGATGCTGCGCATCGCGGTCACCGACAACGGCAGCGGCGGCGCCCGCATCGCGCAGGGCGGCGGCCTCAGCGGCGTCGAACGGCGGCTGGGCACCTTCGACGGCGTCCTCGCCGTCAGCAGCCCGCCCGGCGGCCCCACCATGGTGACGATGGAGATCCCCTGCGCCCCGGTCGCCCCGCGACCGACGGTCTGAAGCCCGGCATCCGGGCCCCGGCGGGGGCGGGACGACGGTACATTCGACGCATTCGGCCCGGCAGTCCGTTCCGGGCCCGATGACGTCATGGAGCCCGCCGTGCGCGTAGTCGTTGCCGAGGATCTGTTCCTGCTCAGGGACGGGTTGGTACGGATGCTGGAGGCCTACGATTTCGAGATCGCGGCCGCCGTCGAGAGCGGGCCGGAGCTGACGCGGGCGCTGGCGGAGCTGAAGCCCGACGTCGCGGTGGTGGACGTACGGCTGCCCCCGTCGTTCAGCGACGAGGGCCTCCAGTGCGCGCTGGCGGCGCGGCGGGATCGGCCGGGTCTGCCGGTGCTGGTGCTGTCGCAGCACGTGGAGCAGTTGTACGCGCGCGAGCTGCTGGCCGACGGGAGCGGCGGCATCGGCTATCTGCTCAAGGACCGGGTCTTCGACGCGGACCAGTTCATCGACGCGGTGCGGCGGGTCGCCGAGGGCGGTACGGCGATGGACCCGCAGGTCATCTCGCAGCTGCTGACCCGGCGCTCGCAGGACCGGCCGATGGGGCATCTGACGCCGCGGGAGCGCGAGGTGATGGAGCTGATGGCGCAGGGCCGGTCGAACGCGGCGATCGCCGCGCAGCTGGTGGTGACCGAGCGGGCCGTCGCCAAGCACACCTCCAACATCTTCGGGAAGCTCGGCCTGCCGCAGTCCGACGACGACAACCGGCGGGTGCTGGCCGTGCTGGCGTACCTGGACCGGGGGCGGGCGGAGACGAACGGGCGATAACGGGGCCTTCCCCCGGCGCGCGCGCCCCATTGCTCCCGCCCCGCATCGCTGGTTAAGTGCCCTGCGCACCACAACCGTTGGCCGTTGTCCGTTGGGGGGCGCATGAGCGACCTGAGCAGACGCACGCTGATCGGAACTGCCGGAGCACTCGGGGCCGGGGCCGCGTTAGGGGCCCACTCCCCCGCGCTGGCCCACACGCCACGGCCACCACAGGACACCACCGCACAGGACACCGCCGTGACCGCCTTCTCCACCGCCCCCGCGCGCGCCGCGCTGCGGCGCCTGCTCCCCGACCACGCCGAGCAGTTCCGGCTGGTGGCGCTTCCCGGGGGCGAGGGGAAGAAGGAGCGGTTCGAGGTCACGGGGTCGACGGGGCGCATCACCGTGGCGGGGACGAGCCCCGCGGTGCTGCTCACCGGCGTCCACTGGTACCTCAAGTACACCTGCCACGCCCAGATCACCTGGGCGGGCGATCAGCTGGAGCTGCCGAAGAAGCTGCCCGCGCCGCACGGCACCGTGGAGCGGTCGACCGCGCTGCCGCACCGCTTCGCGTTCAACGACACCCACGACGGCTACACCGCCCCGTTCGCCGACTGGGACCGCTGGGAGCACCTGATCGACGTCGCGGCCTTGCACGGCAGCAACGAGCTGCTGGTCACCGCGGGCCAGGAGGTCGTCTACCACCGGCTGCTCCAGGACTTCGGCTATACGGACGCGGAGCTGCGCGCCTGGCTGCCCACCCCGGCCCACCAGCCGTGGTTCCTGATGCAGAACATGAGCGAGTACGGCGGCCCGGTGTCCACGGCGCTGCTGGAGAAGCGGGCCGACCTGGGGCGGCGCATTGCCGACCGGCTGCGGGAGCTGGGCATGCGGCCCGTCTTCCCCGGCTACTTCGGCACCGTCCCCGACGGCTTCGCCGACCGCAACCCGGGGGCGCGCACCGTGCCGCAGGGCGACTGGAACGGGCTCCGGCGGCCCGACTGGCTCGACCCGCGCACCGACGCGTTCCACGAGGTGGCCGCGGCCTTCTACCGCGTCCAGCACGAACTGTTCGGCGCGTGCGACCTGTTCAAGATGGACCTGTTGCACGAGGGCGGCAACGCCGGGGACGTCCCGGTGCCGGACGCCGCGCGCGCCGTCGAGACCGCGCTCCAGAGGGCCCGCCCCGGCGCGATCTGGGTGATCCTGGGCTGGCAGGCCAACCCCCGGCGCGATCTGCTGGACGCGGTCGACCACGACCACATGCTGGTCGTGGACGGTCTGTCGGACCTGGACACGATCACCGACCGGGAGAAGGACTGGGGTTCGGTGCCGTACGCGTTCGGCACGATCCCCAACTTCGGCGGCCGTACGACCATCGGCGCCAAGACCCACATGTGGACGCAGCGGTTCACCGTCTGGCGGGACAAGCCGGGCAGCAAGCTGGTCGGCACGGCGTACATGCCGGAGGCGGTCGAACGCGATCCGGCGGCGTACGAGCTGTTCAGCGAGCTGGCGTGGCGGGACGAGACAGTGGACCGGGACGCGTGGTTCCGTGACTACGCCGACGTCCGCTACGGCGCGCGGGACGCCAAGGCGCGGGAGGCGTTCGCGGCGCTGCGCGACACCGCGTACCAGATCAGCAGCAAGGACGGCCGCCCCCACGACTCCGTCTTCGCCGCCCGGCCCTCCCTCACCGCCCGCTCCGGCACCTACTACGCCACCCACACCCCCGCCTTCGACCCCGCCCGCTTCGACGCGGCCCTGGCGGCGCTGCTGGGGGTACGGGCCGGGCTGCGCGACAGCGACGCGTACCGCTACGACCTGGCCGACACGGCGCGGCAGGCGCTCGCCAACCGCTCCTGGCAGCTGATTCCGCAGCTCGCGGACGCGTACGCGCGCAAGGACCTGGACACCTTCCGGGCGCTGTCCCGGCTGTGGCTCAAGCTGATGCGGCTGAGCGACGACATCACCGGCACCCACCGGCTCCTGCTCCTCGGCCCCTGGCTGGAGGACGCCAAGCGGATGGCCTCGGGCGCCGAGGAGTCCGCGCAGCTGGAGTTCGCCGCGCGCGCCCTGATCACCACCTGGGCGGACCGGGGCGCCGCGGACCCCGGCAAACTCGCCAACTACGCCAACCGCGACTGGAACGGCCTCATCGGCGACTTCCACCTGCCCCAGTGGCAGACCTACCTGGACGAGCTGGAGGACGCGCTCGCTGAAGGCCGCGCGCCGCGCACGTTCGACTGGTACACGGTCGAGGAGCCGTGGACGCGGGAGCGGAAGAGCTATCCGGTCCGGCCGGTGGCGGACGCGTGGCGCACGGCGAGCCGGGTGCACGAGGCGCTGGCCAAGGCCCCGTACCAGGGGACGCTGGCCGTCGCCACGGAGCCGGGGACGCTGCCGCCGGGCGGTGCCGGGGTCATCACCGCGACCCTGCGCAACGTCAACGGGCTGCGGGCCACCGGCCGCGTCGACTTCGACCTGTCCGTGACCGGCCTCGACCCCGCGCCGCAGGGCCCCACCTCGCTGCCGTCGGTGCCCGCAGCGGGCAGCGGCGAGGTCCGCTGGCGGGCCACCGCGCCCGACGGGCCGCTGGAGGATCCGCTCAAGCCCTTCCCGTACGAACTCGCCGTGCGGTACGGGCCGCGCGGCGAGGACCGGGTGCGGGCGGTGCACACCGGCACCCTGTGGGTGGCGGGCCCGCTGGCCGACGGCTGGAAGACGGTCACCAACAACGGTGCGGCCTTCGGTCAGTTGGGCGAGCGGTTCGCGATCGACGGGGCGGGCCAGGACCTGTGGAAGGCCACCGCGGAGTTCGGCGCGGCGTACCGGGCGGGCGCGCTGCGGTCCGGCGGGGCGGTGACGGTGACGGTGGACGCGCAGGCCACCACCGGGCCCTGGGCCCGCGCGGGGATCGTCGTCCGCAACGCGCTGGGCACGGCGGGCTCGCCCGGGTTCCTGAACCTGTCGGTCACGCCCGCCAACGGCGTCGTGCTGTCGTACGACTCCAACGGCGACGGCACGCTCGACACCTACCAGCGGATCACGGGCGTGAAGGCGCCGGTGCTGCTGCGGCTGACGCGCGCGTCCGCCACCTCGTACACCGGCGAGCTGTCGACCGACGACGGCGCGACCTGGCGCAAGGTGGCGACGGTGACCGTGCCGGGCGCCGCTGCCGCGCAGGACGCCGGGCTGTTCATGAGCGCGGCGAACGGAGGCAGCGGGGCACGCGGCACGGTCGAGTTCAGCGGCTGGCGCGTGAGCTGAGGCCCCGTGCCTGAAGGCGGCTCCGTCCCCGCTTCCGGGGGCGGAGTCGCCCGCTTTGTGACCTCCCCCCGCCGCCGCTCGTTTACGCCACGTGGAGCAGCAGCAGGCGACAGCCACCCCCGACGATGACACCGATGCCGACACCGCGGGCCCGATCGACGTCGAGCAGGCCGAGGCCGCCATCGTCGAGCACTATCCGCGGCTGGTGCGGCTCGCGTACCTCATCCTGCCGCCCGGAATGGGCCGCACCCGGCGCGTCCTGGCCGCGCACGCGCTGGCGCAGCGCGCCCTGCCGCGCAACCAGGCCAGGCCCGACACCTCGGAGATCGAGCTGCCGTGGCAGCGCGGCACCAAGGGGACGGCGGGCGACGCGGGGTACGCCTATGTGCGGCTGCGCGTGCTGCGCTCCGCGCTGCGGGCCGCGCGGCCGCGGCGCCCGTGGATGCTGTCGGCGCCGCTGCCCCTGGTGTGGGGGCTGCGGCTGTTCCCCCGGTCCGGCGGGGCCGATGAACTCGCCCTGGACAAGGCGCTGTCCGAGCTGTCGGGCCCCGGCCGGGCCGCGTACGTGCTGCGCGAGCTGGAGCGGATGGAGGACCGCGAGGTGCGGGCGCTGCTCCAGGCCGCGGGGGTGGACGCGGACGACGCGCTGGACGCGCTCGACGAGGCGGACGAGGTACCGGAGCCCGCGGGCAGCCGGGACGACGGTTCGCTGCTGGAGTCGGCCGAGTTCGACCCGTGCTCGCTCCAGGCGCGCCCCACCGATCTGATGCGCCGCCGCCAGCATCTGCGGGCGCTGCTGGTGGCGGTGGTGGCGCTGGTGGTGTGCGGGTCGCTGCTGGGGATGCCGGGCGAGGGCTGGGGGCCCGGCGGTGCGGCGGCGCCGTCGTACGCCCGTAACCCGTCCTCCGAACGGGCCCTGGACCCGGAGCGGTTGACGCGCGCCGAACCCTTCGCGTGGCGTACCGCGACCCGCGCGGACTTCTCGTCCTGGCCCGCCCGCGGCGACCGGCTCGGCGACACCGCGCTGCTGCGCCGCGCGCTGGCGGTCTGGGCGCGGCCGGGGAGTTCGGTGCGGGTGTCGACGTCGGCGGGCACACAGTCGGGGCCGCCGTCCGGGCCGCCGCAGCTGTTGTACGCGGGCGTGGTGGACCAGGCGGCGGTGGTGCTGCTGTACGACGGACTGCGGGTCGCCCGGTACGCGGAGGCGAGCGGCGGCGAGGGCGGCACGGTGGCGCTCGACCTCGCCCGCCTCGACGCGGCGGACGCGGCCGCGTCGACCGCGCTGGTGCTGGGCCGCACGGACGGCAACGTCCGCTATCTGACCGCCCCCTGGGTGCGCCGGGCCTCCGTACGGGACCTGCTGCGGCCCGCCGGGCGGCCGCGCCCGGTGCGGCTGACCACCGACGGGGTGACCGACCCGGTGCGCACCGTGCCGCGGCTGCGCCCGTGCCGGGGCTGGCCCGCGGTGCGGTTCGGCTCGCGGCTGGTGGCGGACCTGGGCGAACTGGCCCCGGCCCGGCTGACGTACGGCGGCCCCGGAACCACCTCGCGCGGCGGACCGCGCGACGTGGCGGGCCGGGACGCCCTGCTGAGCTGGGAGCGGACGGCCTGCCGGCTGCCGCTGATGGCGGGGCGCGGGGTGCGGTCGGTGAACATCTGGCGGTTCGGGGTCCAGCGGCTGCCCGAGCGGGGCGGCCGGGCGGCGTGGCTGTGCACCCGGGCCGAGACCTGGCGGGGCGCGGGCAGCCGGGTGCTGGCCCAGTTCCAGCCGTGGACCACGCGCCGGGGCGCGGCGGGCATGGTCGCCGCCACGGCGGACGGCTCCCCCGCCTGCGGGCCGCGCGCACCGCGCGTCCTGGCGGGCGTGCTGTGGAAGGCGCGGTCCGGCCGCTGGTTCCTGCTGGCCGCGGGCAGCCGCCAGGTCACCGGGATCACGGCGAGCGGCGGCGTCCGGGGCCGGTCCTACCACCGCGCCCTGACCGTCCCCGCCAAGCCCGGCGCCCACGCCACCCTCAAGGGCCGCCTGAGGAACGGCGGCCACCTGAGCTCCCTGCGTTAGCGTGCCGCGGCTTCGGCCGCGTAGACGGCGACCGTGCGGCCGGGCACGGTGAAGGTGCCGGTCGCGCGCTCGTACGTGGACGTCTTCACCGTCGCGTCGGAGCCGTGCGCCTGGACCGGGTGGAGGGCGTACGGGGTCCCGGCCAGGGCGGGGACGGTTTGCGACTGCCGGGACGGGGTGGCGTTGAAGACCACGACGAGCCGGCCGAGCCGCATGGTGATGACACCCGGTGTCTCCCCGGTCCCGGACAGTGGGAAGGACAGCGCGTCCTGCACCCCCTCCCCCGTGGCCTGGCTGAACGCCTTCTCGGTCGTGCGGATCCGCAGCAGATCCCGGTAGGCCCCCGAGGCGCCCGTGATCTCGGTGCAGCCGGGGCGCGCCGCGGGATTGGTCAACAGGGGTGCGGCGTAAGGCCACTTG
The DNA here is from genome assembly GCF_003721215.1 of Streptomyces botrytidirepellens. Taxonomy (NCBI): domain Bacteria; kingdom Bacillati; phylum Actinomycetota; class Actinomycetes; order Kitasatosporales; family Streptomycetaceae; genus Streptomyces; species Streptomyces botrytidirepellens. Next base: position 49,209 of record NZ_RIBZ01000324.1, on the reverse strand, counting down.
GGCTGGTTGTCCGCCGCCGGGGGCAGTCCCCGGCCGAAGCCGCTGCCGTCCTCGCAGGCCCAGTGAATGGCGTTGAACCAGTCGCCGCTGTCGTAGGAGTTGCGGTCCAGCGACTTGGAGCGCAGCAGCTCGGTGCCGGCCTGGCTGAGTGCCGGGCCCTGGGAGAGGGTGGCGGTGGCCAGGGCCAGGACCTGCGCCCGGGCCCGGTCGGCGGCCGGGGTGGGGGCGGGCAGCTTGTAGGCGAGCGCGTCGTAGAGGGTCTCGTTGTCGTGGGCGTCGGCGTAGGCGAGCGCGTCGCCGGGGGCGGCGGCGTAGCCGGCCGGGGAGCCGTTGTAGTCGACCTCGGAGCCCTTGACCCGGCGTCCGCCGGTGTCGGTGAAGGTGTAGTCGGCGAGGTTGCCGGAGAGCCCGACCTTGATCAGGTCCTGGGCGTGCAGCAGCCGGGCCCGCTGCTCGTCGGGGGTACCGTTGGCGGGTGAGCCGTTGGGGTCGGTGAAGAGGCCCGAGGCGAAGCCCTGGACGCGGGGGTCCTCGTCGAACGGCCCGCCTCCGCGCACCGCGTCCCGCGCCCGGTCGCTGAAGGTGGCGATGCCGGTGCCGGCCATGTGGCGCTGGGTGGCCTGGACGAAGCGGGCGTCGTCGGCTGCCTCGCCGAAGTTCCAGCCCTCGCCGTAGAGGATGATCGACTTTCCGTCCACCCCGTCCTCGGCGGGGGTCAGCGCGTCGAGGGCCTTGCGTACGGCCAGGATGTTGGCCTTGGGGTGGTGGCCCATGAGGTCGAAGCGGAAACCGTCGACCTTGTACTGCTTGGCCCAGGTGACGAGGGAGTCCACCACGAGCTTGCCCATCATCGCGTGCTCGGGCGCGGTGCCGGGGCAGCAGGTGGAGGTGGCCACGCTGCCGTCGTCCAGCAGCCGCTGGTAGTAGCCGGGCACGATCCGGTCCAGGACCGACGTGCCGTCCTGACCGGCGGCCACGGTGTGGTTGTAGACCACGTCCATCACGGTGCGCAGCCCGGCCCGTGCCAGGCCCTGCACCATCTGCCGGAACTCCCGGGTGCGCGCCGGGCCGTCCGGGTCGCTCGCGTACGACCCCTCGGGCACGGTGTAGTGCAGCGGGTCGTAGCCCCAGTTGTAGCCGTCCCTGGCGGCCGTCTGGGCCACGCACTTCTGCTGCTGGTCGGAGTCGGCGGGCAGGGCGGCCAGATCGCAGCCGGGCCGGGCCTGGTCGGACCGCCGCTCCGGGACGGTGCCGAAGTCGAAGGCGGGCAGGAGATGGACGTACGAGGTGCCGGACCGGGCCAGCCGCCGCAGGTGCCGCATCCCGTCCGAGTCCTGGTCGGTGAAGGCGAGGTACTGGCCGGGGTGGGCGCTGGTGCGGTCCGCGATGGAGAAGTCGCGGATGTGCAGCTCCTGGATGCGGGCGTCGCGCGGCGGGACGGCCTCGGGCTTCTTCAGCGCCGCCCAGCCGGCGGGTGCGAGCCGGGGATCGGCCAGGTCGGTGACCAGGCTGCGGGCGGAGTCGGCGGTCAGGGCGGTCGCGTAGGGGTCGGTGACCTCGTTGGTGACGGTTCTCCCGACGCTCGGCGCCCAGACCCGGACCCGGTAGCGGTAGGGCTTGTCCCGCCAGTCGGAGGTGCCGGTCACGCTCCACACCCCGCTGCGGGCGCCCCGCCGCATGGCGACGGTGCGCCCGTCCAGGTCGAGCGAGACGCTCCGGGCGGTCGGCGCCCACACGGACAGGGTGGGGCGGCCCCCGTGGAAGACCGGGCCGAGCCGGGCCCGGCGGGCCCGGGCGGCGTAGAGGTCGTCCAGGACGCCGGGGATCTGTACCCCGGTGCGGTGCAGTACGCGGCCGTCGGCCGCGCGCTGCACGGCGGCGAGGGGCCCGCGCAGCGCCGTGGCGGCCTTGTCGCGGTCGCGCGGGTCGAGCGAAAAGGCGGGGCGGTCGGCCAGGTGGGGGTGGGCGGCCTTCTGGGCGTCGGTCAGGGGGGCCGGGGTCAGCCGCAGGGTGCCGCCGTCCGCGGAGCTCAGCTCCTCGGCGGTCGCGGCGGTGTGCTCGACCTTCCAGACGACGGTGGCGCGGTCGATCCACTGCGCCTCGGCGGGGGCCTGCGCCTCGGCGGCGGGCACCGCGGCCCGGGCGGTCTGCGCCACGGAGGGCAGGGCCGCCGCGCCCAGCGCCAGGGTGGTGAGCGCGGCGGCAGCGCGAAGAAGGGTCACTTTCACGAGTCCTCGGCCGATCCACAGTCACGGGCGCCCACGTGCAGCGCCACCGCCGTGTTCGCGCCCAGCGTGGCGGTGAACCGGCCCGAGGAGTCGACCGTGACGGGCTTGCCGCTCTGCACGTCGCAGTAGCCGCCCGCCGGGAGCGAGGTCGGGAAGGTCCGGGTCAGGGAGCCGCTTTCGTGGTTGATGGCCACGTACGCCTTGTCGCCCCGTCCGAAGGCGATGGCGTCGTTGCCGTTGTCCCACCAGTTGGTCACCGACGTGCCCCGGGCCGTGGTGCGGAGGGCGACCATGCTCATGATCTCGGGCCACTTGTGCTGGCACTTCCAGCCGTCCTGGTAGCAGGCGCCCACCGTGCCCCCGCCCGGCGGACCGGCGTCGTTGTCGCTGAACTCGTAGCCGGAGTGGACGTCCGGGGAGCCGTAGGGCCAGGCCAGCATGAAGACGTTGGCCAGGGTGTAGTCGGCGCCGTCTCGGTAGCTGAGGGTGGAGCCGTTGCGCTCGGTGTCCCAGTTGTCGACGAAGACACCGGACCGGCCGCTCGCCATATGGCCCCAGCCCTCGCCGAAGTTCTTCAGATACGCCAGCTTCTCGTCCTGGAACACCCGCTTGAGGTCACGGCCGTAGCGGAACTCCTGCACATCGCCGTTGCGCAGGTACTCCGTCGGGGAGACCGCCTCGCCCTCGCCGTAGATGACCTCCTGTTTCCAGTAGACGCCGGGGTCGCTCAACTGGCCCTTGATGGCGGCCAGGTCGTCCGCCGGGATGTGCTTGGCACCGTCGACGCGGAAGCCGTCCACACCGAGCGAGAGCAGGTCGTTCAGGTACTGCGCGAGCCGGGTGCGGACGTACGGCTCACCGGTGTCCAGGTCCGCGAGGCCCACCAGCTCGCAGTGCTGCACGTTCCAGCGGTCCTGGTAGTTGCTGATCTGCGAGGTGCAGTCGTCCATGTCCTGGGGCTGGTAGATCCCGGGATAGGTGTACTTGGTGTACGAGGAGCCGCCGGTACCGGAGCCGGATCCGGCGGACATGTGGTTGATGACGGCGTCGGCGACGACCTTGACGCCCGCCGCGTGGCAGGTGTCGATCATGTTCTTGAAGGCGGTGCGGTCACCGAGCCGCCCGGCGATCTTGTAGCTGACGGGCTGGTAGGACGTCCACCACTGGCCGCCCTGGATGTGCTCGGTGGCCGGGGACACCTCGACGTGGCCGTATCCGGCGGGGCCCAGGGTGCTGGTGCACTCCTTGGCGACGGAGGCGTACGTCCACTCGAAGAGTTCGGCGGTGACGTCCTTGGTTCCGGGCGGTGTCGCCTGCGCGGTCCGCGGGGACACGGCGACGAGCGCCGTCGCGCCCGCCGCGAGGGCGAGCACGGTGGCGAGAGACGTACGGGTGCCGGTCATCGTTCCTCCGTGGGGGGAGTCTCGTACCGTGGTGGGGTCTCGTTACGACTTGGTCGCTCCGGCCGTGAGGCCCGCCACCAGATGGCGCTGCACCCACGCGAAGACCAGCGCCGCCGGGGTGGCGATCATGACGGCGGCTGCGGTCATCGCGCCCCAGTCGGAGGTGTACTGGTTGACGAAGGTCTGGAGGCCCGCGGCGAGCGTCAGGTTCTCCTCGCCCGTCATGAAGGCGGACGCGTAGGCGACTTCGGCCCATGCGGTGATGAAGGTGTAGAAGGCGGTGACCGCGATGCCCGGTTTGGCGAGCGGGACGACCAGCCGCCAGAAGGCGCCGAAGGGGGTCAGCCCGTCGACCCGCCCCGACTCGTCGATCTCGGCCGGGATGGTGTCGAAGTAGCCCTTCATCATCCAGGCGCAGAACGGCACGGCCACCGTCAGATAGGTGACGATGAGCGAGATCGGCTGGTTGAGCCAGCCGAGCGTCGACATGATGGTGTAGAGCGGCACGATGAGGACGGCCACCGGGAACATCTGGGTGACCAGCAGCAGCCACATCAGCGGCCGCATGCCGGGGAAGCGGAAGCGGCTGACGGCGTAGCCGGTGGTGGCCGCGACGAACACCCCCAGCACGGTGGTGACGCCGACGATCAGCAGGGAGTTGCCGAACCAGGTCGGGAACTCCGTATCGCCCAGCACGTGGCCGTAGTTCCCCAACGTGGGGTCCTTGAGCGCATCGGTGCTGAACGCCTCGCCCTTCGGCTTGAACGAGGTCACCAACAGCCACAGCGGCGGGAAGACCGCGATGGCCGAGGCGAGGATCAGGGTCGTGTGCAGCCCGATCGAGGCGAGCGGGCCGCGTCGCCGGTCGCGCATGGCTGTCACACCTCTCCCTGCTTGCGGAGCGCGCGGCGGTAGACCACCGCGAAGAGCACGAGGATGAGCAGGATGAGGACGCCCCAGGCGGAGGCGCCCGCGTAGTCGCGCGGACTGTTGACGAAGGAGATCCGGTACGCGTACGTCACCAGGATCTCCGTGGTGTCACCGGGGCCGCCCCGGGTGAGCAGGTAGATCACCGGGAACATGTTGAAGGTCCAGATGGTGGAGAGCAGGACCACGGTGGAGGAGACCGGCCGCAGCCCGGGCAGGGTGATGTGGCGGAACCGCTGCCAGGGGCTCGCGCCGTCCATTTCGGCGGCCTCGTACCGCTCGCCGGGGATGGCCTGGAGCCCGCCGAGCAGGGCGACCAGCATGAACGGCACCCCGATCCAGACGTTGACGGTGATCACCGAGACCTTGGCCAGGGTGGGGTCGTTCAGCCAGGGCACGGCGTCGATGCCGCCGCCGTCGAGCAGCTTGTTGAGGAGGCCGTTCCTCTCGTTGTAGAGCAGCCGCCAGGCGAAGACGGAGACGAACGCGGGCACCGCCCAGGGCAGGATCAGCAGCGAGCGGTAGACGGCGCGCCCGGCGAACCGGCGGTTCAGCAGCACGGCGAGACCGAGGCCGAGCGCGAAGCTGACGGCGACGCAGGAGACGGTCCAGGTCACCGTCCACAGGAGCCGGTCCAGGAAGACCTCGTCCTTCAGGACCGCGGTGAGGTTGTCGAGGCCGGTGAAGCGGTAGGTGGCGGGGAGGTGATTGATTCCGATGGTGCGCTCGACGTTGGTCTCGTCGGCGTCGGTGAGCGAGAGGTAGACGCCGCGGCCCAGTGGATAGCCGATGATCAGGCCGAGGACGATCACGACGGGCGCGACCATGGCCCAGGCGTACCAGTGGCGGGCGAGCGCGGTGCGGATCCGGCTGGTGCCGGCGGCCATCGTCACCGGCCCTACTTCCAGTCGCCCTTGAGGAGCTTCCGGTACGCGTCCCCGACCGAGGTCGCCGCCTCCTTCGGCGATGTCCTGCCGGCGAGGACGTTCGGGAACTGGACCAGGACCGCCTGGAAGAGGCTGTTGCCCTCGGGGATCCACGGGCGCTCGACGGCCTTGTCGACGGCGGCCTTGAAGAACTTCACATTGGGGTTGGCCGCGACCGCCGCGTTCCGGTAGACGGAGGTGCGGGTGGGCAGCAGGCTCAGCTTCTCGGTGGTCTTCGCCTGCACCTCGGCCGAGCTCATGTAGCGGGCGAAGGCGTAGGAGGCGTCGAGGTTCTTCGAGCCCGCGTAGACGGTGAGGTTGTGGCCGCCCTGCGGGGCGCCCTGGCCGCCGCTGCCCGCCGGGACGGGGACCACGCCGAGGTTGGACGGGTCCTTGAACGCCTTGCCCGCCAGGGTGTCCTCGATCGCCCACGGCCCGTTGAGGGTCATCGCCACGTCGCCGTTCTTGATGGCGTGCTGCATGGTGTCCCAGCCGTCGGTGGCGTCGGTCTCCGCCGCGCCGGAGGCGACCAGGTCGCGGGCGGCGGCGAACGCCTTGACGCCGGGCGCGTCGTCGACGGTGACCTTCTTCGCGCCGGTGTCGAGCAGGTCGCCGCCCTCGCCGTAGAGGAAGGGCAGGTACCAGTACGCGTCGTCGCCGCGCAGATAGAGCCCGGTCTTGCCGGTCTTCTGCTTGATCTTCTTCGCGGCGGCCTTCAGCCCGGCCCAGCTGGTGGGCGGCGCCACCCCGGCCTCCTTCAGCATCTTCTTGTTGTAGAAGAGGCCGAGGGTGTCGATGACCTGCGGTACGCCGTACGTCGCGCCCTTGAACTTCGTCCCGGCGGCCGCCTTGGGCAGATAGTCGGACCGGTCGGCGAGGGCCGTGGTGCCGTCCAGCTTGGCGAGGTAGCCGATGTTGGCGAGGTCCTGGGTCCAGGCCACCTCGGCGCGCAGCACGTCGGGCGCGCCGGAGCCGCCGGAACCGGCGGCGTTCTTGAACTTGGCCAGCGCCTCGCCGAACGGGACGTTGACGTAGTTCACCTTCACGTCCGGGTACTTCTTCTGGAAGCCGCGCGCGAGCTGCTCGTACGTGCCCTTCTCGGCCTCGTTCGAGGTGTCCCAGTAGGTCACGGTGCCGGAGATCTTGCCGTCGGATCCCTTTCCGCCGCCGTCCCCGTCGCCGCCGCCGCACGCGGTCCCCGTGAGCGCGATGACCGCGACGAGCGCGGTGGCCGCAATGCCATGTCGCATCTGAACCCCTCCCCGAGCCGGCCGGCGGCGCCATGGCGGCCGCCGGATTGCGCAGGAACGTAACAGCGCCGCGGAGCGCCGGAAAGACCCCCGGAAAAAACTTGCGGTGGTTTTCTGCAAGCGGACCCGATCGTTATTCCCGCGTGTCCCTGCGGTAGCCGCCCAGGCGCTTGACAGGGCGCCATACGTCCCCGGAGTGCGCCTTTTGGGCGCCACCCACCCCTGCAAGCTCTTCCGCAAGACATTGCAGAGCTGTTACGTTCACCGGCATGACCCAGGAGCTCACGACCTCCCTCCAGGCCGAGCCCGCGCGATCCCCCGAGGGGACCGCCTGGTGGCGGGACGCCGTCATCTACCAGGTGTACGTCCGGTCCTTCGCCGACAGCGACGGCGACGGCATCGGGGATCTGCGCGGTGCGCGCGAGCGGCTGCCGCATCTCGCCCGGCTCGGGGTGGACGCCGTCTGGCTGACGCCGTTCTACGCCTCCCCGCAGGCCGACGGGGGCTACGACGTGGCGGACTACCGCGCCGTCGATCCGCTCTTCGGCACCCTCCAGGACGCCGACGACCTGGTGCGCACCGCCCATGAGCTGGGGCTGCGGGTGATCGTCGACGTCGTCCCGAACCACACCTCGGACCGCCATCCGTGGTTTCTCGACGCGCTCGCGGACCGGCCTCGGGGGGCGGCCCGCGAGCGGTACCACTTCCGTCCCGGCCGGGGCGCGGGGGGCGAACTGCCGCCGAACGACTGGGAGTCCGTCTTCGGCGGCCCGGCCTGGACCCGTACCACGGGACCGGACGGCGCCCCGGGCGAGTGGTATCTCCACCTGTTCGCGCCCGAGCAGCCCGACCTCAACTGGGACTGTCCGGAGGTCCGCGAGGAGTTCGACTCCGTACTGCGCTTCTGGCTGGACCTGGGCGTGGACGGATTCCGTATCGACGTCGCCCACGGCATGGTCAAGGCCCCGGGGCTGCCCGACATCGGCCGCACCGAACAGGCCAAGCTGATCGGCTCGCAGGTGCTGCCGTTCTTCGACCAGGACGGGGTGCACGAGATCCACCGCGGCTGGCGGCGGCTGCTGGACTCCTACCCGGGGATGCGGATCGGCGTCGCCGAGGCCTGGGCGCCCAGCGCCGAGCGGCTCGCCCTGTACGTGCGCCCGGACGAGCTGCACCAGGCGTTCAACTTCCAGTTCCTCAAGTGCCCGTGGGACGCAGCCGCGATGCGCGAGGTGATCGACGAGTCGCTGGCCGCGACCGCCTCGGTCGGCGCCCCGACCACCTGGGTGCTCTCCAACCACGACGTCGTCCGGCACACCACCCGGTACGCCGACGACGGCCCCGGGCAGGGGCTGCGGCGGGCCCGGGCCGCGGCGCTGCTCACCCTGGCGCTGCCGGGTTCCGCGTATCTCTACCAGGGCGAGGAGCTGGGCCTTCCCGAGGTCGTCGACCTGCCGGACGAGGCCCGTCAGGATCCCGCGTTCTTCCGTACCTCCGCCGACGGACAGGACGGCCAGGACGGTCAGGAGGGCCGCCGCGACGGCTGCCGGGTGCCGCTCCCCTGGTCGCGCTCGGGCCCGTCGTACGGCTTCGGGCCGGGCGGCAGCTGGCTGCCGCAGCCCGACGGCTGGGCGGACGCCTCCGTGGAGGCGCAGACCGGCGACCCGGAATCCACCCTGGAGCTGTACCGCGCCGCGCTCGCGCTGCGCCGGGATCTGCCGGGCCTGGGCGACGGGCCGATGAGCTGGCTCACGGCCCCGGCGGGGGTGCTCGCGCTGTCGCGCCCGGGCCTCGTCTGCACGCTCAACACCCTCGGGGAGGAGGTCCGGCTGCCGCTGCCGGGGCGCGCGCTGCTGTCCTCCGCGCCGCTGGCGTACGACGCCGGTACGGTGCGTATTCCCGCCGAATCCTGCGCGTGGTGGGCAATCTGACATGCGACCGGTAAGGTCCCACTCCATGACCGCACGGCTTGCTGACATCGCAGCCCAGGCGGGGGTCAGCGAAGCCACCGTCAGCCGCGTCCTCAACGGCAGGCCGGGGGTGGCGTCGGCCACCCGCGAGTCCGTCCTCGCCGCCCTGGACGTGCTCGGCTACGAGCGGCCGGTGCGGCTGCGGCAGCGCAGCGCCGGGCTGGTGGGACTGATCACGCCCGAGCTGGAGAACCCGATATTTCCCGCGCTCGCCCAGGTGATCGGGCAAGCGCTGACCCGGCAGGGCTACACCCCGGTGCTGGCCACCCAGACCCCCGGCGGCTCGACCGAGGACGAGCTGACCGAGATGCTGGTGGACCGCGGCGTGGCCGGGATCATCTTCGTCTCCGGGCTGCACGCGGACACCTCGGCCGATATGCAGCGCTATGACCAGCTGCGCGGCCAGGGCGTGCCGTTCGTGCTGGTGGACGGCTTCTCGCCGAAGGTGCGGGCGCCGTTCATCTCGCCCGACGACCGGGCGGCGATGCTGCTGGCCGTCACTCATCTGGTGTCCCTCGGGCACACCCGGATCGGGCTCGCGCTCGGGCCAAAGCGGTTCGTGCCCGTGCTGCGGAAGATCGAGGGCTTCCAGCACGCGATGCGGGACCGGCTGGGGGTGGCGCCCGAGGAGTCCGAGGAGCTGATCCAGCATTCGCTGTACACCCTGGAGGGCGGTCAGGCCGCGGCGGGCGCGCTGATCGACCGGGGCTGTACGGCGGTGGTGTGCGCCAGCGACATGATGGCGCTGGGCGCCATACGCGCGGCCCGGCGGCGGGAGCTGCGGGTACCTCAGGACGTCTCCGTGGTCGGCTTCGACGACTCCCCGCTGATCGCCTTCACCGACCCGCCGCTGACCACCATCCGCAAACCGGTCCAGTCGATGGGGCAGGCGGCGGTGCGGGCGCTGCTGGAGGAGATCGGCGGCACCCCGGCGCCGCCCAGCGAGTTCGTCTTCCTGCCCGAACTGGTGGTCCGCGGGTCCACCGCCGCGGCGCACGGCGCCCGCCCGTAACGGGACATAACCCCACCCCGTATCGGACATCTCTGGCAGACTGTTGCCCTATGGGTGAAGCGACTTCTCGGACCGCGATGGACCGGCTGCGGACGCCGCGGCGGCCCCGGCTCTGGTTCGAGATCGTCCTGCTCGCGGTCAGCTACTGGACGTACTCCTTAATCCGCAACGCCGTCCCGGAGCAGCGCGCCGAGGCGCTGCGCAACGCGGGCTGGATCTGGGACTGGGAGCACCGGCTCGGGATGGCCTTCGAACGCGGCGTCAACCATGCGAGCGACTCGGTCAGCTGGCTCATCGTCGGCATGAACTACTACTACGCCACGCTGCACTTCATCGTGACGCTCAGCGTGCTGGTGTGGCTCTACCACTGGCACCCGGGCCGCTACGCCGCCATCCGGCTGGCCCTCTTCGCGACCACCGGCGTGGCCCTGCTCGGCTATTACCTCTTCCCGCTGGCCCCGCCCCGGCTCATGCACGGCGGGCACTTCATCGACACGGTCGTGGTGCACCACACCTGGGGCTCGATGGCGTCGGGGAACCTGGCCACCATGTCCAACCAGTACGCGGCGATGCCCTCGATGCACATCGGCTGGTCGCTGTGGTGCGGCCTCACCATCGCCACCCTGGCCCGCCCGGTGTGGGTGCGGGTCCTGGGCCTGCTGTACCCGACGGCGACGCTGCTGGTGATCGTCGCGACGGCGAACCACTTCTGGATGGACGCGGTCGGCGGCATCATCTGCCTGTCCTTCGGCTTCGGGCTGTCGTACGCCTGGTACGGGGCGCTGCCGTACCGGCTGCCGAAGCAGGTGGCCGGGCGGCGGCGGGCGCCCGAGGGCGAGCTGCGCCCGGCCTGAGGGGTGTCGGCGCCTGCCTGCACGGTTTGATCGGCCCCGGCCGACCCGCCATTCTGATGCACCGTGTACATCGACGCCACATCTGCCACTTCCGCCGCTCCCGCCCCCGGAGCCTTACTCCCCCGCCCCCGGGCCGCCGAGCCGCCCTTCCACCTGGTGGCCACCGACCTCGACGGCACCCTGCTGCGCGGCGATCTGACGGTCTCGCCGCGCACCCGTGCCGCGCTGGCCGCCGCGGGGCGCGCCGGGGCGCGGCATCTGGTCGTCACCGGCCGCCCGGCCGCGTCCTGCCGGGAGTTCTTGGTGGCGATCGGCTACCGGGGGCTCGCGGTGTGCGGGCAGGGCGCGCAGCTGTACGACGCGACCGCGGACCGGCTGCTGGTCTCGGCCGCGCTCGACCGCGACCTGGCCCGGTCGGTGGTGGCGCGCACCGAGGAGGCGCTGGCCGCGGGCCCGCTGGAGCTGGCCGTGGTGACCGCGGCGCCGGAGAACCGCTTCGTGGTCACGGCCGGGTTCGCCGACGGGCGGCGGCCGGGCTGGGACGCGATGGTGGACCGGGAGGCGCTGTGGGCGCAGCCGATCGAGAAGGTGCTGATGCGCCACCGGTCGGTGGCCGACGACCGGGTCGCGGCGGCCGCGGCGCGGGCGGGTGCGGGCGAGGTGTCGGTGACCCACTCGGAGAAGGGCATGATCGAGGTGCTGCCCGCGGGGATCACCAAGGCGGTGGGGCTGGGACTGGCCGCGGAGCGGATGGGGTTCGCCCCCGCGGACACCATCGCCTTCGGCGACATGCCGAACGACATCCCGCTGCTGGGCTGGGCCGGGTACGGGGTCGCGATGGGCAACGCGCATCCGGATCTGATCGCGCTGGCCGACGAGGTGGCACCGCGCAACGACGAGGACGGGGTGGCGGTGGTGGTGGAACGGCTGTTCGCGCACGTCGCGCCCGCTTGAGCACCCGCTTGAGCGCACCTTGATCCCGGCTTGCTCTTGACTTGAGTCGCCGTCCGAGACCTTGACGTTGGTTATACAACTACACAGAATGTCCAAGGTGCGAGCTGAACCACATTACGTCGACGAGCGCTCCGGCGCCTCGTATCCGATCGACGAGCCGCGCTGGTGCGGCGACGACGGCGCGCCCCTCACCGTCTCCGCACTGCCCGGCATCACCCCCGCGCAGGTGGACACCGGGGCCCGGTCGCTGTGGCGCTACCGAGCGGCCCTCCCGGTGCGCATCGACGCCCCGGTGTCCTTGGGTGAAGGATGCACGCCGCTGGTCGAAAAGGACTGGGGCGGGGGTCGGGTGCGCTTCAAGCTGGAGTGGTTCAGCCCCACCGGCAGCTTCAAGGACCGCGGCACCAGCGTGATGATCTCCCTGCTGGCCCAGCGGGGCGTTCGCGAGGTCATCGAGGACAGCTCCGGCAACGGCGCCGCCTCCGTCGCCGCGTACTGCGCCGCCGCCGGGATCCGGGCCCGGATCCTCGCCCCGGAGTCGACGTCCCCGGCCAAGGTGCTCCAGAGCCGGGCGTACGGCGCCGACGTCCAGCTGGTGCCCGGCGACCGGGACGCCACCGCCGCCGAGGCGCTGCGCCAGTCGGCCGCCACGTACTACGCGAGCCACAACTGGCACCCCTTCTTCCTCCAGGGGACCAAGACCCTCGCGTACGAGCTGTGGGAGGACCTCGGGTTCGCCGCCCCCGACGCCGTGGTGACCGTGGCCGGTGCCGGGTCCACCGTACTCGGCTGCGACCTCGGCTTCGGCGAGCTGCTGGCCGCGGGCCAGATCGCCCGGCGGCCGCGGCTGCTGGTCGCGCAGCCCGCCAACTGCGCCCCGATCCACGCCGCGTTCCACGGTGAGACGGCCGCCCCCGCCTTCTCCCCGACCATCGCCGAGGGCACGGCCATCCGCGAACCCGTCCGGCTGCCGGAGGTGGTGAGCGCGATCCGCCGCTCGGACGGGGACATGGCCGCCGTCCCCGAGGACGCCATCGTCGCCGCGGTCCGCAGGCTGGCCGCCATGGGGCTGTACGCCGAGCCGACCAGCGCGACCGCGGCCGCGGCGATCGACGTCTTCCGGGCCCGCGGCGCGATCCGCCCCGGGGAGACCACCGTCGTCCTGCTGACCGGCTCGGGGCTGAAGGCGGCGACGACGATGGGCGCCTTGTTCGGCCCGGAGGGGAGCGAGCCGCGATGACCGACCAGGAGCCGGAGCCCGGGGACGCGTTCCGCGGCAGTGCCGAGGACGAACTGCTGCTGCGCGAGGCCGAGAAGATCGTCACCGCCATCGGCCGGATGTTCCCCGGCCTGTGCGAGGTGGTGCTGCACGATCTGCGCCGCCCCGACCAGGCCATCCGCGCCATCGAGTCCAATCTCTCCGGCCGGTCGGTCGGCGACCCGGCCACCGAACTCGGCCTCGCCCGCATCGAGGACCCCGTCTTCCCCGGCATCGTCCAGAACTACGCCAACCGCTTCCCGGACGGCCGCCCGGCCAAGAGCACCTCCATCGGCATCAAGAACAGCGCGGGCACCTACGTCGCCGCCATCTGCCTCAACCTGGACGTCTCCCTCTTCGCCAGCGTCGCCCGCAGCCTCACCAACCTGGTCCGCACCGACGATCAGGAACAGCCCCTCATGGAGACCTTGCGGGCCCGTACCGTCACCGAACTGCGCACCGTGGTCGAGGAGTTCGCCGCCGCCCGCGGCCACACCCCGCGGGGCCTCGGCTCCGCCGCCAAGAAGGAACTCGTCCGCTCCCTCCAGACCCGTGGTTTCCTCCAGGTCAAGCACTCGGTGCAGGTCGTCACCGAACTCCTCGGCGTCTCGCGCGCCACGGTCTACAACTACCTGCGCGCGCCGTGAAGGCCCCTCTCAGTCCGGTGCGGCCGTGCACTGCTCGGCGGGCGGGTGGCGGTCCGGCCAGGCGAGCTTCTCGAACTCGATGTGCCGGTCCTTCCTGGGCGACAGCCGCACGATGGCCACCGCCTTGTCGTACGGCGTGCCATAGCCGTTGAGGCAGATCCAGCCGCTCGCCCCGCGCACCATCTGGTCCCCGTGCAGCCGCGGCCACGCCGCCGCGATGGAATCCAGGTCCGGCACCTGCCCCTTGGTGGTGGTGCGGTTGCGGATGCCCGCGATGGCCGTCGTGGCGGAGTCGTAGGTGGTGATCGTCCGGCCGTCGGCGAGCCCGGTCGGGCCGATGTCGCCGACCGCGGAGGCCTTGTCCCCGCCGCCGACGAGCGTGCTGAGGGCCCGGAAGTCGGCCGCGGAACCGCCCGTCCGGGGCGGGTTGCCGGTGGTCCAGGCGCTCTCGTGGGTGATGGTCGCGTACTCGACGGTCAGCCCGGCGCCGTAGGAGAACGCGTCCCAGTCCATCGAGGGGTCGTACGCCAGCGTCGACGCGCCCGAGACCGTGACCACACGGTAGTGCTGGTCCGCGCAGCCGCGCTTGCCCAGCGCCCTGATCAGATGGGCGAGCGCGGGCGGGCGGCCGGAGAAGTAGACCGTGGTGGCGCGGGAGTCACAGAGGTTGTTGACCATCTGGACGAAGTCGTTCGGGATGGCCTTCGACGAGTCGTACTGCTCGGAGTACGGCGTCCCCTTCGTCTCCGCGCGGAAGGCGGCGCGCAGCGATCGCGCGTAGAGGTCGTCCGCATGGGTGTCCTCCACCAGGAAGGTGTCCCGCGGCCGCACCTTCAGGTGGTGGGTGAGCGCCCGCGCCTGGTCGCGGTTGGACGGCACGACCTTCGCGAGACCCGGGTACCTCCGGGGGTTCCCACGGTCGTTGCCCAGGTCGTCCGCGGTGATCGGACCGCCGACCACCGCGATGCCCTTCTCCCTGGTCAGATAGGCGATGGTCTGCTCGGTGCGGGTGACGCTGAGGTTGAACCCGAAGACCGCGCGCAACCGGTCCTTTCCCGAGTGCGCCATCCCGGCGAGCTGGTCCGACACCTCCTTCCAACGGGTCATGTCGCGGCCGGGGTTGGCGAGCACCAGCCGGATCGCGGGTTCGTCGCCGCTCTCGTGGTTCGCCCGGTACTGGGCGAGATAGGCGCCCTGGACCTCCCGTACCACCTGGGCCCGCTCCGCCACGTCGTCCTCTCCGAACGTCATGGGGATCATCAGCGCGATGGTGGCGTACGCCTTGCCGCTCTTGGTGACCTTCGTGTTCTCGGCCTTGATGCGGTCCGACACCGGGCCCAGCTCGGCCATGAAGGCGTGGCCGCCGTCGGTGACGCCCGTGCACTCGTCGTCGCCCGCGCGCTTGTCGACCCCGGCGCCGCACGAGCGGTCGGGCGTCAGCGTGACGACGCCCACCGCCACGAGACCGCCCACGACCAGCCCCACCAGGAGCCAGTTCAGGACCCGGCGGATCGGCGGAAGGGCGGAGTGCCAGTTCCGGATGGCTCTGAGGGGATGGGTCAGGGCACGGGTCACGGAATGGCTCATCGACTACTTCCCTTGACTGGAAGATCAGGGGCCTGAACCCCGCTGACCAGGGCGTCGATCCAGCCGCCGTCCGCGATGGCGTCGACGTACGCGTTGTACGCCCGCTCGCGGCGCGGGCTGTTGCCGTACTCGGCGCACAGCGCCTCCAGCGCGGTCCGCACCTGCACCAGGTCGGTGTCCCGGTGGCCCGACGGCACCGCCGACAGCGGCGCGGACAGCCGCCATACGAGGGCCAGCAGCCGCCGGATCGCGGCGTGGACGCGCTGATCGCCGCCGGGTCCGCAGGACGCGCAGTCGGGCACGCCCTCCGTGGGCGGATCCTCGGGGGCGAAACCGGCCCATGCCGGGGGCGCGGCCGCGATGAGGTTGAGATCGCTCAGCCACTCGGCGGGGGCGCGGTGCAGATAGCGGTAGTGCAGCGCCCGCACCACCAGGGTGTCGATGCGGCCCTGGGCGAGCGCGTGGTGCAGATAGCGCGGATCGTGCCGGTCCGAGTCGCGGGCCCGCACGTCGCCGTCGTTGTAGCGGGCGGCCGCCACGGCGTGCAGACCGGCCCAGGACGCCTCGTCGGCCCCGGTTCTCACGCCGTGCAGCAGGAGCGCGCGCAGCGCCCGGTCGGTGATCAGCGGCGGCTCCCCGGGGTGCGGCACCGGCCAGGGCCGGTGGTCCCAGTGCGGCCGCTCCAGGGTGGCGTCCCGCAGCCGTCTGACGCGCAGATCGGGGCTGAGGCCGGGCAGCGCCGCCCGGTCGGCCCGCAGCAGCCGCGCCGCGGCCTCCGCGTCCAGCGCGGGCGCGATCCGCAGCACCTCCTCCCGTACGCCCCCGTCGGGCAGCAGCCGCGCCACCAACCGCGCGCCCACGGGTTCGTCCGTGCCGGGCCACGGAAGGGACAGCAACTGGTCGAGGGCGAAGGGGCCGGGCTCGCGCAGCCGTGCCGTCGCCGCCCCGGCGAGCGCCAGGGCGTCGCCCGTGCGCCCGCCGCTCAGCCGGGCGATCACAGTGGGCAGCGACGGCGGGTACGTGACGGCGTCGTCGAGCATCGTACGGATCTCCGCCTCGCCGACCCGGGGGATGCCGAGCCGCACCAGCCACGCCTCCGGCGGGCACCGGTCCGGTTTCGTCCACGGGGGCGCGTCGGTGGTGAGGGCGTGGGCGGCGGAGCCGTCCCCGAGCGAGGTGGCGAAGACCACGGGCAGCATGATGCGCCCGCGCCCGCGCCACTCCCGGCTGTCCCGCGCGTAGCGCGCGACGAACGGATCGAGGAAGCGCTTCCGCAGCGCCTCGTCCACGTTGTCCAGCAGGATCAGCGACGGATGCTGGGTCCGGCGCTTCACGAAGCCGTACGCGCCGTCGATGTCCGCCAGCAGGGCGGCGATCAGATCGGCCTCCACCTCGTCCCGGTCCGCTCCCCCTCTGCGGAACTTCCGGACCAGCGCGAACAGCCGCTGCGTGGTGTCACCGTCGATACGGTCCAGATGGGAGTGCCACCACGACGAGCCGTGCCGGCCGTCGTCGCCCCGGGCGAGGAGGGTGTCGGTGGCCGCGCTCAGCACCTCCTGGAGCCCCGGCACCCCGGGCAGCAGCCCCGCCACGACCCCGCCCAGCGCGTTCAGCCACCGCCCGATGACCACCTTGCGCGCCTGCGCGTCGGGGTTCCGCTGGTCGAGGAGCTCCCCCAACTCCTCCTCGGCCGCCACCAGATCGGGCGGCTGCACCTCGTCGCGGTCCCGGGCCTCGGGGCGCCAGGCGCTGATCACCAGCAGCGCGGGCGAGAGCCGCGGGAAGGTCAGGGTGTGCCTGGTGCCGTCGCGCTCGTAGCCGAGCTGGTGGGAGACGGTGAAGAGCAGATTGGTCACCGGCGACGCGTGCGCGGTGTCCAGCCGGTCGCGGTCGCCCTGGTCGTCGGCCGAGTACGGGGCGTCCGCCAGATCCACCCGGGCCGTGGGCACCGCTGCGTGATAACCGTCGTACAGGGCGTCCAGCAGCGCCGTCTTGCCGGTGGCCCGGCCGCCGACGACCTCCACCACGGGCTCGCCCGCCGGGAACCGCCGCTTCTCCCACGGCCCGCCGCCCGGCGGCATCCCGAGCAGCGCCGGAGCCAGCGTGCCCATGACGCGATCGAGGTTGTACAGGCCGCTCCCCATCGTGCCCCCCGTGGCTCGCCCTTCCCCCCGCTATACCCGGCGAACACGCCCCCCATGTACGGACATCAGGCGATCCAGCGGTAGCGGTGCTCGGGGCGGCCCGTACTGCCGTAGCGCAGGGTGACCTCGGCCTGGCCCGTATCGGCGAAGTACTCCAGGTAGCGGCGCGCGCTCACCCGCGAAAAGGCGCCCGCCTCGGCGCATTCGGCGGCGGACAGCCCGTCGGCGTGGGCCCGCAGGGTCCGCTCCACGAGGTCGGCGGTGTGCGGGGCCAGCCCCTTGGGCAGCTCGCGGGAGGCGCGCGGGCGGCCGCCGAAGATCTGGTCCACGTCCTCCTGGCGCGCCTCGCCGAGGGTGTCGAGGCGGGCGCGCAGGGCCGCCGCGTGCCGCAACTGGTCCCGGAGCGCGGCCCGGTCGAACGGCTTGATGAGGTAGTGCAGCGCCCCCGCGCGCAGCGCCTCGCGCACCACGTGGGCGTCCTTGGCGGCGGTCACGAACAGGGCGTCCACATGGTGGCCGCCGTCCTCCGCCTTCGCGCGCAGCTCGCGCAGCACGCTGATGCCGTCCATGTCCGGCAGATAGACGTCGAGGAGCACCAGGTCGGGGCGGAGCTCCTCGGCGGCGCGCAGCGCCTCGGCCCCGGTGTGCGCGACCCCGGCCACCGTGAAGCCCTCCGTGGCGGCCACGAAGCGGCTGTGCAGCTTGGCCACCATGAAGTCGTCCTCGACGACCAGCACTGTCGTCACCGGCCGGCCCCTTTCCCGCGTACAGGCCCGCGATCACGCCGCGAACTCAACGACCACAACGTCCTTTACTACCGGAAGAGAGACAGCCCGGTAACCCATAGGCAACATGTGGCGCACCTCACAGGCAAGCCCGAAAGGTGGTGTCACCAGGTGCGACAGCGTCCGAGCCTGCCGCTGCGTCCTGCCCTGCGTACCCCGCTCGCCGTGCTCTCGGCGGCCCTGCTCGTCCTCCTCGCGCCGCCACTGATCAGCTCCGGGGACGGCTCCGCGGGCGGCACCCACATTCCGGGCCTGCGCTTCATGGTGCCCAACACTCCCGGCGGCGGCTACGACATCACCGCCCGTACGGCCGCCAAGAGTGCCGAGGACGCCGACCTCGCCAACAACATCGAGGTGTTCAACCTCCCCGGCGCCGGCGGCACCGTCGGCCTGAGCCAGCTGGTCGCCGAGCGCGGCAACGGCAAGCTCGCGATGTCGATGGGACTGGGCGTCGTCGGCGCCGTCCACACCAACCACGCGCCCTCCTCGCTCGCCGACACCACCCCCATCGCCCGGCTCACCGAGGAGCCGGACATCGTGGTCGTCGCCAAGAACTCCAAGTACCGGACCTTCGACCAACTCCTCGCGGACTGGCGCAAGAAGCCGCACGCCCTCCCGGTGGGCGGCGGCTCCTCACCCGGCGGCCCTGACCACATGGCCCCCATGCTCATGGCCAAGGCCGCCGGGATCGCCCCCAAGACCGTCAACTACATCGCGTACGACGGCGGCGGCGAGCTGCTGGCCTCCGTCCTCGGCGGCAAGGTCGCCTTCGGCGTCTCCGGCATCGGCGAATACCTCGACCAGATCAAGTCCGGCGATCTGCGGGTGCTCGCGGTCACCAGCGCCGAGCGGCCGAAGGGGCTCGACGCGCCGACGCTCAAGGAGTCCGGGCTGGATGTGACGTTCACCAACTGGCGCGGCATCGTCGCCCCGCCCGGCCTGAGCGACAGCGAACGCGACAAGCTCACCGGCCTGATCGCCAAGCTCCACGCCTCCCAGGAGTGGAAGGACGCCGTCAAGCGCAACCAGTGGACCGACGCCTACCTCACGGGCGAGGACTTCGGGCGCTTCCTGGACGCGCAGGACAAGCGCGTGGACACCGTGCTCAAGGAGCTGGGACTGTGACCGACACCCCCACGGGCCCCGCGCCCGCGCCGCCCTCCGGTCTCGCGGAGCGCCTGCGCGGCCGCTCCGAACTCGGCGTCTGCGCGCTGCTGCTGGTCCTCGGCGTCCTCGTGCTCACCGACGCCCTCACCATGGACGCGAGCTTCGCGCAGCGCGGTCCGGTCGGTCCCAAGACCGTGCCCGTCGTCGTCGGCGCCGGGCTTCTGCTGGTCGCGGTCCTCCTCGCCGTGGACGTCCTGCGCGGCGGCCGCGGCGAGGCCGAGGGCGGCGAGGACATCGACCTGAGCGCGCCCGGCGACTGGCGCACCGTGCTCCTCCTCGCCGGGGTCTTCCTCGGCAACGCCGTCCTCATCCAGCCCCTCGGCTTCCCGATCTCCGGCGCGCTGCTCTTCTGGGGCTCCGCGTACGCGCTCGGCAGCCGCTCCTTCTCGCGTGACCCGATCGTCGCGGCCGTGCTGTCCGTGGTCACGTTCTTCGTCTTCGACCGGCTGCTCTCGGTGCCGCTGCCCGGCGGGCCGCTCATGGGGGTGCTCTGACCGATGGATTCCCTGAACTCCCTCCTCGACGGCTTCGGCACCGCCCTCTCCCCCATCAACCTGCTGTGGGCGGCCGTCGGCGTGCTGCTGGGCACCGCGATCGGCGTCCTGCCCGGCATCGGCCCGGCGATGGCGGTCGCGCTGCTGCTGCCCGTCACGTACGGGCTCGACCCGACGGCCGCGTTCATCATGTTCGCGGGCATCTACTACGGCGGCATGTTCGGCGGCTCCACCACGTCCATCCTGCTCAACACCCCGGGCGAGACGGCGGCCGTGGTCGCCGCCATGGAAGGCCATCCCATGGCCAAGTCCGGGCGCGGCGCGCAGGCCCTCGCCGCGGCCGCCATCGGGCACTTCGCGGGCGGCATGATCGGCACGGTCCTGCTGGTCTTCCTCGCCCCGACCGTCGCCGACCTCGCCGTCGACATCGGCGCCCCCGACTACTTCGCCATCATGGTCCTGGCGTTCGTCGCCGTGACCTCCGTCCTCGGCAGCTCCCGCATCCGCGGCTTCGCTTCGCTCCTCATCGGCCTCACCCTCGGCCTCGTCGGCCTGGACCGGCTCACCGGACAGCAGCGGCTCACCTTCGGTTCGCTCCNCTCGTCGGCCTGGACCGGCTCACCGGACAGCAGCGGCTCACCTTCGGTTCGCTCCAGCTCGCCGACGGCATCGACGTCGTGATCGTCGCCGTCGGGCTCTTCGCCATCGGCGAGGCGCTGTGGGTGGCGCTGCACCTGCGGACCCGCCCCGACCGGCCCATCCCCGTCGGCCGCCCCTGGCTCGGCAAGGCCGAACTCCGCCGCACCTGGCGCCCCTGGCTGCGCGGCCCCGCGATCGGCTTCCCCTTCGGCGCCATCCCCGCGGGCGGCGCCGAGATCCCCACCTTCCTCTCCTACGTGACCGAGAAGCGGCTCTCCAAGCACCGCGACGAGTTCGGCAAGGGCGCCATCGAGGGCGTCGCGGGCCCCGAGTCGGCGGCCTCCGCGTCCGCCGCGGGCACGCTCGTCTCCATGCTCACGCTCGGCCTGCCCACCACGGCCGTCGCCGCGGTGATGCTCGCCGCGTTCCAGCAGTACGGCATCCAGCCCGGCCCGCTGCTCTTCGAGCGCGAACCGGACCTGGTCTGGGGCTTGATCGCCTCACTCTTCATCGCCATGGGCCTGCTGATCGTCCTCAACCTGCCGCTGGCCCCGGTCTGGGCCAAGCTGCTCCGCATCCCCCGGCCCTACCTGTACGCGGGCATCCTCTTCTTCGCGGCCGTCGGCGCGTACGCGGTCGGCGGCGAGCCGCTGGACCTGGTCATCCTGCTCATCATCGGCCTGCTGGGCCTGCTCATGCGGCGCTACGGACTCCCCGTGCTGCCCGCCGTCATCGGCGTCATCCTCGGCCCCGGCGCGGAACTCCAGCTGCGGCGCGCGCTCCAGATCAGCGACGGCAGCCTCACGGGCCTGGTCAACACGCCCTTCGCGGTGACCGTGTACGTGGTGATCCTGCTGATCGTGGCCTGGCCGGGGGTCCGGAAACTGCTCCCGCGCGCGAAGACCCAGCGATAACCATCCCTTCTGACACTGAGAACAACCAGCTCTTGGAGGTATGGCCGTACACCCCGGCACCCTGGAACACATGGAGACAACGGGGAACATCAAGGACGCGATCGCGGCCGAACGCCGCGAGCTGGCCGACCTGTTGGACGACCTGACCCCCGCACAGTGGGACACCCCCTCGCTGTGCGCGGGGTGGCGGGTGCGGGAGGTCGCGGCGCACATGTCGCAGGGATTCCGCTACCCGCTGCCCCGGACCCTGCTCGAACTCCTCAAGGCACGCGGCGGCCTGCACCGCATGACCGACCGCCTCGCCCGCAAGGACGCGGCCGCGTCCTCCACGGCCCAACTCGCGGCGTACCTCCGCGACAACGCCCACCATCCCTGGACACCCCCGGTCGGCGGCTTCACGGCGGCACTCGGCCACGACGTGATCCACGGCCTGGACATCACCGTCGCGCTGGGCCTGGACCGCCGGGTCCCCGAGGACCGCGTACGCGCGCTCCTGGCCACCGTCGACGCCCGCACCCTGAAGTTCTTCGGCGCCGACCTCACCGGCGTCCAGCTCCGCGCCGACGACCTCGACTGGTCCTACGGCACCGGCACCCCCCTGACCGGCACCGCCCAGGACCTGCTCCTGGTCGCCTACGGCCGCAGGCTCCCGCCGGGCCGCCTGCACGGCGAGCCGGGCGGCCGCTTCGTCCTCGCCTGAGGGGCGGTCCCCTTCACAGGCTTCGCGGACCTCTCTACTGTGTGCCCGCATCACGGTGTGCGTTCATCTGCCCGCGGGAGGGCGGACGTTGGGGGCTGCACAAACGGGTGGAGGGTGCTCGATGGTCAGATACGAGGGTGTGGGCGGCTGGGTCGAGATCGGCCCCGCATCGCTCACCGTCTGCCGGACAGATCTGAGGCCGGAGCCCCTCCCGCCGCGCGTGCTGCCCTTCCAGGCGCTGTCCGGTGTCGAGCTGAAGGACGCGACCCGGCTGCGGCGCGGACGCCTTCACCTGTGGTTCGGCGGGCGCGTCCTGGTCCCGGTGGGATCCGACGAGGACCCCAACACGATCGGCTTCACGTACGGGCAGCGGGAGGTGTTCCGGGCTCTCCACGAGTACCTCTGGAACGTCGTACGCGCGAACGAGGCCCAGGACATCGACGTGGCCGTCGCCTACGAGGCCGCGAACGACCCTCTGGTGGCCTGGCCGGCCCAGCGCGAACGGGCCAGGGAGAGGTCCGAGGCGGACCGGGCCGCGGGCGAGTACGCCGCGGAACAGCAGCGCATCGCCGAGTTCGCCCGCAAGGTCGGCCCGGAGGCCGCCGCCCGCGAGGACATCATGGCCGCCGGTCTCGCCTCGGCCACGGGGGACCGGTGCCGGTACGTCCTCAAGCGGCTGCCCGGCTACCTCCTCGGCGGGGAGCAGGTGTTCGTCGTGGCGGAGTGCCGCCTCGGCGACGACACGGGCCCGGGCACGGCCGTCCTCACGAACCAGCGGCTCATGTTCGTCAAGTCCACGTTCTCCGGCAACGAGCTGTCCGTGCTCCGGCTCGCGGAGATCAGGGCGGTGGCGGGCAAGCAGAAGATCACCCAGGGTGTCCTCCAGGTGGAGACCCTGCGGGGGCTCGTCGTCGAGTTCGGCGGCCTCAAGGGGGAGGACCTGGCACGCCTCGACGAGGCGCTGCGCCTGGCCCTCGGCTCCCTCGGGCGGGCGGCCCCGCCCCCGGTCCCGGCCCCGGCCCCGGTCCCGGCACCGCCCAGCGCCCCGGCCGTGCCCCAGGACATCCTCGACCAGATCGCCAAGCTCGGCGAGCTGCACGCGGCCGGTGTCCTCACCTCGGCCGAGTTCGAGCAGAAGAAACGGCAGTTGCTCGACCGGCTGTGAGAGCCGCCGGGTGGCGCGGCGCCGAGGACCGCGGCGCCCCACTCCCCCGGGACCTGCCGCTTCGCGGTCCCCGTCGCTTAGGCTCGGCAGCGGGCCTTGATCACGGCAGGGCGTGGGACGGAGACACGGGACGGAGGCGGCACGCATGGCCGTACCGCAGGGACGCAGGAGCAGCACCTTCACCCGGCTGCTCCGGCACGGCTTCACCGACCCCTCCGCCGCGCAGCGGCTGCTGGACTCGCCCGAGGTGGCCGGCGTGCGGGCCGACTCCGTGCTGCTGGACGCGCTCGGCGGGACCGCCGATCCGGATCTGGCGCTGCTCGGGCTGGTGCGGCTGGTGGAGGCGCTGCCCGAGGAGGCCGGGGACGGGGACGAGGCGGGGACGCGGCAGGCGCTGCTGGACACGCTGGTCGCCGCCAAGCCGCTGCGGGACCGGCTGCTGGGGGTGCTCGGGGCGTCCGAGGCGCTGGGTGATCATCTGGCCCGGCATCCGCAGGCCTGGCACGCGCTGCTGACGTACGAGCCGGCGGATCTGCATCCGACGACGCCCGAGTTCGAGCAGGCGCTGGCCGAGGGGATCTGGGGCGAGCCGGGGGCGGGGATGCCGCGGCCGGACGCGCTGCGGGTCGCGTACCGCCGGGCGCTGCTGGCGATCGCGGCGCGCGATGTGTGCGGGACCACCGATGTCACGCAGGCGGCGGCCGAGCTGGCGGACCTGGCGACGGCGACGCTGCGGGCGGCGCTGGAGATCGCGGCCGAGGAGCAGCCCGAGGACGCCGCGGCGTGCCGGCTGGCGGTGATCGGGATGGGGAAGTGCGGCGGGCGCGAGCTGAACTACGTCTCGGACGTCGACGTGATCTTCGTGGCGGAGACCGTGGACGGGGTGGAGGAGGGCAAGGCCGTGCAGGCGGCCACCCGGCTGGCCGCGCGGCTGATGCGGATCTGCTCGGACGTGACCATCGAGGGCACGATCTGGCCGGTGGACGCCAATCTCCGGCCGGAGGGGCGCAACGGCCCGCTGGTGCGGACGCTCTCCAGCCACCTGGCCTACTACCAGCGGTGGGCCAAGACGTGGGAGTTCCAGGCGCTGCTGAAGGCCCGGCCGGTGGCGGGCGACGGCGTGCTCGGGCAGGCGTACGTGGACGCGGTGGCGCCGCTGGTCTGGCAGGCGGCCGAGCGCGAGAACTTCGTCCCCGATGTGCAGCAGATGCGCCGCCGGGTCGTCGAGAACATCCCGGTCGCCGAGATCGACCGGGAGCTGAAGCTGGGTCCCGGCGGCCTCAGGGACGTCGAATTCGCCGTACAGATGCTCCAGTTGGTGCACGGGCGGACGGATGAGTCGCTGCGCAGCGGCACCACCCTGGACGCGCTCGCCGCGCTGGCCGCGGGCGGCTACGTGGGGCGCTCGGACGCGGCCGCGCTGGACGAGGCGTACCGCTTCCTGCGCTCCATGGAGCACCGCATCCAGCTGTACCGGCTGCGCCGCACCCATCTGGTGCCGGAGGACGAGGCGGACCTGCGGCGGCTGGGCCGGTCGCTGGGCTTCCGTACGGAGCCGGTGGCCGAGCTGGGGACGGCGTGGCGGCGGCACGCGCGCGAGGTGCGGCGGCTGCACGAGAAGCTGTTCTACCGGCCGCTGCTGGACGCGGTCGCCCAGCTGGAACCGGGCGAGGCCCGGCTCAGCTCCAAGGCGGCGGGGCAGCGGCTCGAGGCACTGGGCTACGCGGATCCGACCGGCGCCCTACGTCATTTGGAGGCTTTGGCGTCCGGTGTGACCCGGAAAGCGGCCATTCAGCGTACGCTGCTGCCCGTGCTGCTGGGCTGGTTCGCCGATTCCGCAGACCCGGACGCCGGGCTGCTGGGCTTCCGCAAGGTCTCCGACGCCCTGGGCAAGACGCCCTGGTATCTGCGGCTGCTGCGGGACGAGGGCGCGGCCGCGGAGAATCTGGCGCGGGTGCTCTCGGCCGGGCGCCTCGCCCCCGATCTGCTGCTGCGCGCCCCGGAGGCGGTCGCCCTGCTCGGCGATCCGGGTGGGCTGCGACCGCGCGGGCGGGAGCATCTGGAGCAGGAAGTGCTGGCCGCGGTGGGCCGCGCGGACGGCGCCGAGCAGGCGGTGGCCGCGGCGCGCGGGGTGCGGCGGCGCGAGCTGTTCCGTACGGCGGCGGCGGACGTGATCGAGAGCGCGCGGCTGGCCAACGGGTCGGTACGGCCCACTGTGAGCTGGCCGCCGCCGGGCGGCGAGGAGTCGCGCACCGCGACTGCCAAGGCCACGGCTCCCGCCGTACCGTCGAAGGCGCCCGAGGTGCCCCGCGCGCTGCGCGACTCCGAGCCCCACGTACCGGCCCGGCCCGCCGCCCACGCGGCACCGGCCGAGGAGGAGCCGACGGACTCCGCGGTGCTGGCCGACATGGTCGGCGACGCCGTCTCCGACCTCAACGCGGCGACCATCGCGGGCGCGCTGCGCGCCGCGGTCCGCGACACCTGGGGCGACGAGCTGCCCACCCGCTTCGCCGTGATCGGCCTGGGCCGGTTCGGCGGCCATGAGCTGAGCTACGGCTCGGACGCGGACGTGCTGTTCGTCCACGAGCCCCGCGAGGGCGCCGACGAGCAGGAGGCCTCGCGCGCCGCGTTCGCCGTGGCCAACGAGATGCGGCGGCTGCTCCAGCTGCCCACCGCCGATCCGCCGCTGCTCATCGACGCCGATCTGCGCCCGGAGGGCAAGTCCGGCCCGCTGGTGCGCACCCTCGCCTCGTACGCCGCGTACTACCGGCGCTGGTCGCTGGTCTGGGAGAGCCAGGCGCTGCTGCGCGCCGAACCGGTCGCGGGCGACCCGGACCTCGGGGCGCGCTTCATCGAGCTGATCGACCCGTTGCGGTATCCGGCCGAGGGGCTGGGCGACGACGCCATCCGCGAGATCCGCCGCCTCAAGGCCCGCATGGAGTCCGAGCGCCTGCCCCGCGGCGCCGACCCGACCACCCACGCCAAGCTGGGCCGCGGCGGTCTCAGCGATGTGGAGTGGACGGTTCAGCTGCTCCAGATGCGCCACGGCTGGGCGGAGCCGGGGCTGCGCACCACCCGCACCCGCCGGGCCCTGGCCGCGGCGCACGCGGCCGACCTGATCAGCACCGAGGACGCCCAGACCCTGGACGAGGCCTGGGTGCTGGCCACCCGGGTCCGCAACGGCGTGATGCTGGTCCGCGGCCGCCCGGGCGACACCTTCCCCAGCGACTCGCGTGAACTGGCCGCGGTGGGCCGCTACTTGGGCTACGGCCCGGGGCACGTCGGCGAGATGCTCGACGACTACCGCCGCACGACGCGGCGTGCGCGGGCCGTGGTGGAGCGGCTGTTCTACGACTACGAGGACTGACGCCCCGCCGCCGAGCAGGGCGCGTCGCGCGGTGCGCCGGGTGGCAGCAGCCTGCGCTCGGCGGCGGTGAAGTCGCGGCCCACGGCGGCGCAGAGGTGGCGAAAGGCGCGGTCCGGGTCGAGGTCCGTGGCCTGGAACCAGCCGTCCCCTGCGGTGAGGAGGCGCCCGTTGCCGACGGCGGCGGCGTACGTCTTGTTGGGGGACGGCAGTTCGGCGACCGAACCGCCGGTGTCGACGTTCCAGACGGTGTAGAGGGAGTCGGCCGCGCCTTCCGTGACCAGCCGGTCGCGCCCGCTGAAGCCGACCAACCCGTCGTCCTCACGGACCGGCAGGGGCTTGTTCAGCACGGTGCCGCGGTCGACGTTCCACACCCGCACGAAGTGGTCGGTGTTCTCCGTCGCCAGGTGCTCCCCGTCGCGGGTGAAGGCGACACTCACCTTGTAGCTGCCGGAGACGGGCGCCCCCTGGATGGGGCCTACCGAGAGGGATCTGAGACGTTTGCGTATGCGCAGATCCCATAGCTGGACCTTGCCGTCCCGCAATCCGTCCCGGGTGATCACCACCATGTGGTCGGGGTGGCCGGGGCGGGCGCGGAGCTGTCCGTAGGACGCGAAGGCGTCGGAGGCGGTCCGGGGCGTGAGGCGTCCCACGTGTACCGGCCGCGCCAGGGGTTTCCCGGTGGTGATGTCCACTCGTACCAACGTGCCCTGCACGGTGAGCACGGCGATCTCGTTTCCGCGCATCGTCTCCACGGTCTCCAGCTCCCCCGCCGGTCCGTCGGGCAGGATGCCCGCCAGATCCAGCGTGACGCCGCGCCCGGGATCGTCCATCGAGATCAGTTGAAGACGCTGCGATCCCCGGCCCCACAGGATGAGTCGTCGTGAGTCCGCCGTCCACAGCGGGATCCACCCGTATAGTCCGGTTGCCGGGGGCAGGGTGACCGTCCTGCTCGCCTCCCCGTCCGTGGGGAGGATCTCAAGGTGTTCTCCGAACACCTTGGCCACCCGCTTGCCGTCGGGGGACGGCTCGTGGCGCGGGTCGGTCGCCTCGACACCCGGGTCGAGGCGGGGCAGCGTCACCGGCACGGCCCTCGCGGTCATGAGCGCGTCTCCGGCGGCGACGTAGACGGACAGCGTTCCATCGGACCGCGCCACGGCGCCCACACCGTGGTCCGAGAGCGCGTCGACGGAGGAGGACAGCGGCACCGTGGTGCCGTACGTCGCGCCGGTGCGGAGTGCGGTCAGCGTCAGTACGGCGTAGTACCCGTTGTCCGAGGGATGTGCCATGACGTTGTACTCGCCGGTGACATCCCGCGCGACGTCGGGTTCGACGCGTGCGTTCGCCACGTGCCTGGCCGTGTCGCGCCCGACTTTCAGCACGCGGGAACGGCGCTCCTGGCTCGTCTGGACGAGTTCGCCTCCTCCGTTGACGCTCACGGAAGTGCCTGCGGGCACGGTCCGCACCAGACGGCCCGTGCGCAGGTCGCGGAGTTCCGCCCGCTGGCGGGGACGATCGTCGGTGAGGCGGGTGAGGACCACCGTGTCGGGATCGGTGGTGAAGGCGGCGTCCGAGCCGTACCCGTCGGGTATCACCTCCGGTGCGGTGGGCAGTCGGCCGCCGGTCCGCACGTCCCACGCCGAAAACCCGGTGCGGTCTTCGTTCTGCCACTCCAGCGTTCTGAGCAGCCGTCGGCTGTCGCTGCTGAAGTCCAGGGTGATGTCGTGGACCTTGAGGCCTGCCTCGTCGTCGGTGCGCAGGAGGCGCGGCTCGGTGCGCTTCCGCAGGTCCCAGACGCGGACGTTCCCGTCCGCCGTGCCGAGGGCGTAGCTGCGGCCGTCGGGGCTGAGGGCACCGCTGGCCTCCGAAGTGGGGACACCCGGCAGCCGCCATGGGCGGGGGCGTCCCTCCGGCAGGCCGGTGACCACCGTTATGACGCTTCGCTTGCTGCGTTCCGGGACCGAGCGGATGATCACCGTACGGCCATCCGGGGTGGCCGTCATGCTCGTGAAGCGGCCCGGCCACAGCGCAGGGTGGCTGCCGGTGAGCCGCTGGCCCCGGACGTACTGGCGCAGCAGGGCCGCCGATGCCTGCGGTGTGCCATCGGTGCGCCACGCGGCGAGGGCGAGTTGCAGGGAGGTGGCGGGCTGGCTGCCGGCACGGCGGTTGGCGGCCTCGGCGAGCAGGCCGGACGCCTCGGTGCGCCGCTGCTGTTCGATCCGCTGCTGACCGCTCCAGGCGACGAAGGACAGCGTCGCCGCCACCAGGACCAGGGCGGTGAGCCCGGCGGTCACGATGCGCCACCGCCGTCTGCCGCGTCGCTCGTGGCGGCGGCTCGCCTCGATGTAGTGGCGTTCTGCCGGAGTGATGTCCTCGGGCTGCCGGGCCAGGCGGTCCACGGCCGCCGCCAGGGTGCCACCGCGCAGCAGGTCACCCGGTTCGTTCCCCTGCTCCCGCCAGCGCCGCAGATCGCCGCGGAGCTGTTCCTGCCACGCCCGGAATTCCTTGGAGTCCACGAGCCAGCGGTGGAGTCGCGGCCAGAGTCTCGTCAGCGCCTCATGGGCCAGATCGACGATCTCCTCGCCGTCGGGCGCCCGGCCGTGCACCACCAGTTTGGTGGGACCGAGCCGCCGCGCGAGGGCGCGCAGGTCGGGTTCGAGGTAGGCCGTACGGGCGGGCAGGCGCGAGAAGCCGCCGCTGTCGTCGGGGCGTGTGAGCTGGGCGAACAGCCGACGGGCGGTGGGTTCCTCGGCCTCGGTGACATGGTCGCGGAAGACGTCCTCGGCGTAGCCGACCAGGGCTCCGGGCACGCCGCCCAGAGCGTCGTAGGCGGCGTGGGTGAGCATCGACCGGCTGCGCCGTTCCCACAGCCGGGTCAGGGCGAACTCGACCAGGGGCATCCGCCCGGGCTCTTCCGCGGCGTCGGCGGCTATCCGTTCGGGCAGGCCCGGCTCGAACCACAGGCCGGGGACGGCGTCGACCGGGGCGGTGATCGCGCGGAGCAGGTTGTGCGAGGACAGCGGGGCGAGGAAGCGGGTGGCGTCGCTGAGCACGTCGGCCGTCCGCGGGGTCACCAGGGTGTCGAGGGTTTCGGACCGGGCAGTGACGACGATGCGCAGGGCGCGTTCCTGGGGTGGCCCGGCCTCGCTGCCGAGGGCGATCAGGAGGGCGAACAGCTCGCGGGCGGCGGCGGGTTCGGAGGTGGCGTACTCCTCGAACTGGTCGACGAAGAGCACATGCCCGCCGCGGCCGCCCCGGGCGGCCAGGCGCGCGCCCAGCCCGGCGGCGACGCCGTTCGACGCCTGCGAGGCGTCAAGCTCGGGGACGGCGTCGGGCTCGGGGACGGCGTCGGGCTCGGGGACGGCGTCGGGCTCGGGGACGGCGTCGGGCTCACCACCCGGCCCCGGATCGGCATCCCCCGAGTGCGCGGCCGCCGCCCGCCCCTGGAGCAGATCCGCCAGCTCCGCCGCCCTCCGCAGCCGTTCCACCTCACCGGCGTCCGGTTCCAGGAGCGGGATCACCGTGCGGGCGAGGGCGGCCGCCGGGCGCGCCCCGGGGACCGGGCGGAGTTCGGAGACGGTCGTCCCCGCCGCCCGTAACGAGGGCAGCAAACCGGCCCTGACCAGGGACGACTTACCGCATCCCGAGGGGCCGACGACCACGGTCAGCATGGCCCGGCCGAGGGCGTCGCGCAGGCGACGGGCGTCGTCCTCACGGCCGTGGAAGAACTCCTCGTCCTCCTCCCGGAACTGCGACAGCCCCCGGAAGGGGCAGCGCGGGCGCAGCACCCGCTCGTCGACCAGCGACGCGGACGGGATGAGATAGGCGGTGGTCGAGGCGTCGCCCCGCTGGACGGCCACCGTCATGCCGACGACGCCGCCCTGCTCCTCGTCCCACACCGGGGACCCACTGAATCCGGGCGATACGCGGCGGGCCGCCGACTCCGCCTCCATCTGGAGCCAGCCCGCGCTCTGCGGCCCGCGCAACGTCCCGGCCGCCCATACGCCCTGTTCGGCGCCCCGGGGGTAGCCCAGTACGCGGAAGCCGTGGCCCCACACCTGGGTGCCGTCCACCAGGGGCACCGGACGGGCGCCGGGCACCGGGCGGTCCAGCCTCAGCAGCGCGACGTCGCCGGTGCCGTCGTCGGCCCACCGCCAGGTGACGACGGTGGCGCGGGCGACCGGTAGGGCCCCTTCCGCGTCCCGGAGCAGCGGGAAGTCCAACGCCACCGCGTCGGCCGGGGGTTCCCCGGGGACCTCGGACCGTTCGAGCGCCTGGGCGACGACGTGGGCGCAGGTGCACACCACGTCCGTGTCGACGAGGAACCCGGCACCGACCACGACCCCGGTCGGGGTGTGGATCCGTACCAGCGCGGCCGTCAGAACATCCTGTTCGCGAACAGCCGTCACGGCATGCCCCCCGGCCCCGTCGTGTCACCCCTGCGTAACGGACATCACGGTAGCCGAACCCACCGGTTCACGGGGACCGGTCGGCCGGGGGCTTGACCGCGACGACGGGGACGGGGCTCTGCAACAGCAGCCGCTGGCTGACGCTGCCCAGGAAGGCCTTGCCCACCGGGGAGCGGCGGCGGATGCCGATGACGAGCCGGTCGATGCCGGGGCGGGCCTCGATTTCGTCCAGGACGGCGTCGACGGGGTCCCGGTCGCCGGGGCCGCTGCGCTCGACGAGCGTGATCGTGACGTCTTCCGGCAGACCGGAGTGGTCCAGCGCCGACAGGCGCAGGTTGACGACCACCAGATCGGTGCCCAGCAGCCGGGCTTCGGCGATGCCCGCGGCCAGCGCCTGGTCTCCTTCGCGGCCCTCGGCGACGGCAGTCATGACGGTCATGGTGGGTGAACCCTTCTTTCAGAGCCTTGGAGCACGGCGGGATGGATCAGGAGTAGCGCGCGCGGAAGTCGTCCTCCAGTTCCTCCAGCGAGCGGTCCTTGGTCTCGGGGACGCACTTCCCGATGAACGCGAGGGCCAGCACGCCGAAGGCGGCGAAGCCGAGGAAGGTGTTCGAGATGCCCATGGCCTTCACCACGGGCGGGAAGCCGAGGGCGACCAGGGCGTTGGCCATCCACAGGACGAAGATGCTGATGCCGATGGCCATGCTGCGGATCTTCAGCGGGAACATCTCGGAGAGGATGAGCCAGACCAGCGGGCCGATGGTGGCCTGCATGGAGAAGACGAAGAGCACGACGAACACGAGGATGAACCAGGCCTTCGCGCTGCCCTCGGGCATCAGCATCGCGGAGAGGCCGACCAGCAGGTGGAACGTCGTGGTCAGGGCGAAGCCGCCGAGCAGCATGGTGCGCCGCTTGATCTTGTTGATGACCGACAGGCCCACGGTGATGCCGATGACGCTGAAGGCGCCGTTCAGGGTGTTCGCGATGATGGCCGAGTCGCCCGAGAACCCGGCGTCGCCGAGGAGCTGGGTGCCGTAGTACATGACGGAGTTGATGCCGGTGAACTGCTGACAGATGCCCAGCCCGGCCCCGATCAGGATGAGCAGCCGGACCCAGCGCACCCCGAGGTCCACCGCACCGGCGGTCTTGGCGGCCCGCTCCTCCTCGGCGAGCCGGTGGACCTCGGCCATCTCGGCTTGGGCGCGCTCGGCGGTGCGGACCTGGGACAGGACCGCGAGCGCCTCGTCGTCCCGGCCCTGGGCGACCAGCCAGCGCGGGCTCTCCGGCAGCCGCAGCATGCCGATGAACAGCCCGATCGCGGGCAGGACGGCGACCAGGAGCATGAGCCGCCAGATGCCGTCGGTCTCGCCCCAGATGTTGAAGATGAGGGCGTTGATGACGAACGCGGCGAACTGGCCGGACACGATCATCACCTCGTTGCGGGTGACGATGCTGCCGCGGCGTTCGACCGGGGCGAGCTCGGCCAGGTAGACCGGAACGGTCGCCGAGGCACCGCCCACGGCGAGCCCGAGGATGAACCGGAACAGGGCGAGGACCTGCCAGTTCGGCGACAGGACGCAGCCCAGGGTGCCGAGCATGAACACCAGGGACAGCATGATGATGTTGTGGCGGCGCCCGTACCGGTCGGACAGGGCTCCGCCGATCATGGCGCCGAAGGCGGCACCGAAGACCAGATTGCTGACGACCACTCCCTCGGTGAACGCGGTCAGACCGAGATCGGCGGTGAGCGGTTCGAGAGCACCGTTGACCACGCCGGTGTCGTAACCGAACAGCAGGCCGCCGAAGGTCACGATGACGGAGACCAGGCCCAGGCGTCGCGAGTGGGGTCCCGGTGCGTCCGGAGGCAGTCCGTGGGAGGTGGGGCTTGGGCTGGTCCTGGTCATGCCTGTGGCTCCTCTTCGAGCATTCGTGAGGGGGACGTAAGGGCGTGAGGGGAGGTAAGGACGTATGGGGGCGTACGACGTAAGGGAGGTAAAGGGACGTCAGGGGGTCCGGCTGCGCCGGGTTACCGTGCCGCCGCGACCGGTCCGGCGGTGAGCGCGGCGCGCAGCAGGTCGACCGACCGGCGGACTCCGTCGGTGGGGGTGCGGGCGAGGTCTTCGTGCTCGATGCTCAGCGTTCCCGCGTAACCGGCCGCGTGGAGTGCGGTGATGAACGCGGACCAGAAGTCGGTGCCGCCGGGGTGGCCGTCGCCGAGGGTGACGTAGTTCCAGGACCGGTCGTCGACGCGGTCGAACGGCAGGGTCTCCAGCCGGGACGTCAGCCCCTGCCGCTCGACTTCGAGCCGGGTGTCCTTGGCGTGCACGTGGTAGATGGCGTCGCCGAGCGCCTGGACGCTGCGGATCGGATCGGCGCCCATCCACATCAGATGGCTGGGATCCATGTTGGCGCCGACGACGGGGCCGACCGCCTCGCGCAGGCGCAGCAGGGTCGGGGCGTTGTAGACGAGCTGGTGGGCGTGCATCTCCAGGGCCAGGCGCACCCCGTGGTCCCGTGCGAAGCCGACGAGCTGCCGCCAGTACGGAACGGCGGCCTCCCACTGGCGTTCCAGCACCTCGGTGTTCTCCGGCGGCCAGCAGGTGGTGATCCAGTTGGGGGTGCTGTCGCCCGGTGCGGCCGGGAGCCCCGACATGCAGACGACCGTGTCCACGCCGAGCAGACCGGCGAGACGGATCGTGCCGCGGAGGACACGGTCCTGCTCGGCGCCGGTGACCGGGTGGAGCTGGTTGCCGTTGGCGTTGAGCGCCGAGATCCGCAGCCCCCGCCCGCTCACCGCCGCGCTCAGCTCGGCACGGGCGGCCTCGTCGGCGAGCAGGCGGTCGAGGTCGACGTGCGGTGCGGTGGACCAGTTGCCGGTGGCGAACTCGACGGTGTCGAGCCCCAGGTCGGCGGCGAGGTCCAGGGTTTCTCTCGTGGTCAGCGCCGCGACGCTGTCGGTCATCAGTCCGATGTCCATGTTTGTGTCTCCTCAGTGAGGGC
Source organism: Streptomyces botrytidirepellens (assembly GCF_003721215.1). NCBI lineage: Bacteria > Bacillati > Actinomycetota > Actinomycetes > Kitasatosporales > Streptomycetaceae > Streptomyces > Streptomyces botrytidirepellens. The sequence continues at coordinate 15,412 of NZ_RIBZ01000324.1, read as the reverse complement.
GCGGGGGGACCGTGTTCAGGGTGGAGGCCGCATAGGGGGCGGGCCGTGTTGAGGGCGGGGACCGTGCGTTCCACGGGTCGTCCGGCCGTGGGCGACAGCGGTGATGGCGGGGTGGCCTCGACGGGTGCGGTTGTCCCCGTGCCGGGTGGGTGCGGGCATGGTTCAGCCGCTGCCGACAGCGCCCGCTCGTCGTGTGGGACGAACTGCTGGGCACTTGTTCGTACTACTAATACGTACTAGTTCCCCGGTACTATGAGCCGCGGTGTGATGCATGTCAATACCTGAACGCGGGAGGCGCGCATGCGAGACCCAGGGGTCACCGGCGGACCAGGCGAGCCCGCAGCGGCACCCATTCGCCCCAAACGCCCCACGATGTCCGACGTCGCGGCGCGCGTCGGAGTCTCACAGGCCCTCGTGTCCCTGGTGTTCCGCAACCAGCCCGGCGCGAGCTCCCTGACCCGCCAGCGCGTGTTCCAGGCGGCCGAGGAGCTGGGCTACCGCCCCGACACCGCCGCCCAGTTGCTGCGCCGCACGCGCAGCCGCCAGCTGGGCGTGCTGTTCACCATGCGCCACCCGCACGACGTGGGCATCGTCGAGGCCCTCTACCCCGCCGCCGAGAAGCACGGCTACCACCTCGCGCTCAGCGCCATGGTCGCCACCCGCGACGAGCGTCAGGCCGTGGAGCAGCTGCTCGGGCTGCGCAGCGAAGCCATCATCATCATCGGCGCCGAGTCCAGCCCGGAGAACCTGGTCACGGTCGCGGGCCCCACGCCCCTCATCGAAATCAACCCGTGCACGAGGGCGGCCGGCGTGGACGTCGTCCGGACCGCCAACAGCAAGGGGATACGCCAGGCCGTCGACCACCTCACCGGGCTCGGCCACCGCGCCATCATCCACATCGACGGCGGCGCGATGCCCGCCGCCGACGAACGGCGGCGCGGTTACCGCACCGCGATGCGGCGCCACGGGCTCGCCGAGCACATCCGGATCCTCCCCGGTGACTACACCGAGGAGTCCGGCGCCCGGGCGGCCCGCGAACTCCTCCAGCAGGGCGACCTGCCCACCGCGATCATCGCGGGCAACGACCGCTGCGCCCACGGCGTGCTCAACACGTTCCTGCGCGCCGGTCTCACCGTGCCGACGGACGTGTCCATCGTCGGCTACGACGACAGCCAGCTCGCCCAGCTGTCCTTCATCGACCTCACATCCGTGCGCCAGGACGCCGCCGACGTGGCCCGGCTCGCCGTCCAGACGGCCGTCGAACGACTCGACGAGGGGCGCACCGTCGACCGGGACATCATCCTCGACCCCACCCTCGTCGTCCGCGGAAGCACCGGCCCGCCCCGCGCCCGGTAAGCGGGCCGGGGCGGGACCGGGTCAGGGCCGGAATCGGCGACCTACAGCACCGGCAGGCTCTTGCGCAGCTCGAAGGGGGTGACCTCCGAGCGGTACTCCTCCCACTCCTGCTTCTTGTTGCGGAGGAAGAAGTCGAAGACGTGCTCGCCGAGCGTCTCGGCGACCAGTTCGCTGCGCTCCATGAGGTTGATGGCCTCGCCGAGGTTCTGCGGCAGCGGCTCGATGCCGAGCGAGCGGCGCTCGGCGTCGGACAGCGCCCAGACGTCGTCGTCGGCGCCGGCCGGGAGTTCGTAGCCGCCCTCGATGCCCTTGAGGCCCGCGGCCAGCAGGACGGCGTAGGCGAGGTAGGGGTTGGCGCCGGAGTCCAGGGAGCGGACCTCGACGCGGGTGGAGCCGGTCTTGCCGGGCTTGTAGAGGGGGACCCGGACGAGGGCGGAGCGGTTGTTGTGGCCCCAGCAGATGTACGAGGGGGCCTCGCCGCCCGCGCCCGCGGTGCGCTGGGAGCCGCCCCAGATGCGCTTGTAGGAGTTGACCCACTGGTTGGTCACGGCGGAGATCTCCCCGGCGTGACGGAGCAGCCCGGCGATGAAGGAGCGGCCGACCTTGGAGAGCTGGAACTCGGCGCCCGACTCGTAGAACGCGTTCCGGTCGCCCTCGAAGAGGGAGAGGTGGGTGTGCATGCCCGAGCCGGGGTATTCGGAGAACGGCTTCGGCATGAAGGTGGCCTGCACGCCCTGCTCCAGCGCGACCTGCTTCATGACCAGGCGGAAGGTCATGATGTTGTCGGCGGTGGAGAGCGCGTCGGCGTAGCGCAGGTCGATCTCCTGCTGGCCGGGGGCGCCCTCGTGGTGGGAGAACTCGACCGAGATGCCCATCGATTCGAGCATGGTGATCGCCTGGCGGCGGAAGTCCATGCCGATGTTCTGCGGGGTGTGGTCGAAGTAGCCGGAGGAGTCGGCGGGCACCGGGCGGGTGCCGTCCATCGGCTTCTGCTTGAGCAGGAAGAACTCGATCTCGGGGTGGGTGTAGAAGGTGAAGCCGAGGTCGGAGGTCTTGGCGAGGATGCGCTTGAGCACGTAGCGCGGATCGGCGAAGGAGGGGGAGCCGTCCGGCATCAGGATGTCGCAGAACATCCGGGCGGTCCCGGGGGCCTCGGCGCGCCAGGGCAGGATCTGGAAGGTGCCGGGATCCGGCTTGGCGATCATGTCGGACTCGTAGACCCGGGCGAAGCCCTCGATCGCGGAGCCATCGAAGCCGATGCCCTCGTCGAAGGCGCCCTCCAGCTCCGCGGGTGCGACGGCCACGGACTTGAGGAAGCCGAGGACGTCGGTGAACCACAGCCGCACGAACCGGATGTCGCGCTCTTCGAGGGTACGGAGCACGAACTCCTGCTGCTTATCCATGGTCCCCTATCCTTGCAGGTCAAACGGCTCTTTCAACGGGCGCGGGGCACCTCGACGGCCCCAGTATCACGCGGCGGGGTTTCGGCGAGGTTTCGGACCCGCCCGGACCCGCTCCTCGCGCTCCGACACGATGTGTGCATCGTACTTTCATGCGGCCCGCTCCCGGACCCGTGCGTGCGGCGACTCAAGGCCGCCTCCGCCTCCACAATGCACCCTTTGATACCCCTTAGGGGTAAGCTGTCGTATTGTCGTGATCATCAGAGGATGAGACCGGAGCCCGGGGAGACGGCGGTGCGCGAACGCCACCGGCTGCTGGTGCAGCGCATAGAGCGGCGCGTCCGCCGCGTCCCGCCCCGATGGGGAGCGAGGGACTCGGCGGTGGACGCGCCGGCCGCTCATGCGCACATCTCCCACCAGCATTGGGGTGCTCACTCATGCACGAACCCTCTCGCCGCGCCGTGCTCGGCGCGGGATTCGCCGTCGCGGGCGGCGGTCTGCTCGGCGCCTGTAGTCCCTCGGGCGGCGAATACGGAATGGACAACTCGGGGCTGGGCGGGCACGCGGGACCGGCCGCGGCGCCCCCGTCGGAGTACATCTCCCCGCACGGCCCGGAGGTCCGGGACCGGGAACACCGGCGGGGGCCCGGTCCGGTCCGGCGGGTCCAGCTCACCGCCACCGCCACCACGCTGGACCTCGGCGCCCGCAAGGTGAAGTCCTGGGCGTACGAGGACCAGGTGCCAGGCCAGGCGCTCCGGGTCACGGCGGGCGAGACCCTCGCGCTCACCCTGGTCAACCAGCTGCCGCAGCCCACCACGCTGCACTGGCACGGCATCCGGCTGCGCAACGACATGGACGGCGTCCCGGGCATCACCCAGCCGCCCGTCAAGACCGGCACGGCCTTCGACTACCGCTTCACGGCGGTCAACCCGGGCACGTACTGGCTCCACCCCCACACCGGCGTCCAGCTCGACCGGGGGCTGTACGCGCCGCTGATCGTCGAGGACCCGAAGGAGCCGCTGGAGTACGACAAGGAGTGGATCGTCGTCCTCGACGACTGGCTCGACGGGGTGGGCGGCCGCACCCCGGACAAGGTGCTGCGGCAGCTGAACGGCGGCCGGACCATGGCCCACGGCATGGAGACGGCGGCGAGCGGCATGCCGCTGATGTCCCGCCACGGCGGTACGCCGTCCCCCACCCCCTTGCCCCCCTCCCGCCCGGCGGCCGCCGCCACGAGCGAGCTGCTGGGCGGCGAAGCGGGCCACGTCACGTACCCGTACTACCTCATCAACGGGCGCACCCCCGACTCCCCGCAGGTCTTCCGGGCCAAGCGCGGCGACCGCATCCGGATCCGGATCATCAACGCGGGCGGCGACACCGCCTTCCGGGTGGCGCTCGGCGACCACAGGATGACCGTCACCCACACCGACGGCTACCCCGTGCGGCCCACCACCACCGACGCGCTGCTGCTGGGCATGGGCGAGCGGTACGACGTGCTGGTGACCGCGAAGAGCGGGGTGTTCCCGCTCGCCGCCGTCGCCGAGGGCAAGAAGCGGTCCACGCTGGCCGTGCTCCACACGAGCGGCAGGAAGTCCAAGACGTTCACGCGCCCCAAGGAGCTGGACGGCAAGCTGGTATGGGCGGCGCAGCTGAAGGCCGCGGAATCGGTACGGCTGGAGCCGCGCCCGCCGGACCGCGAGCTCAGGCTGCGGCTCACGGGCTCGATGCGGAAGTTCGACTGGGGGATCAACGGCAGGCCGTACGACCCGACGCAGCGCTATCCGGTGCGGGCGGGCGAGCGGGTGCGGCTGACCTTCATCAACGGCACCCCGATGTGGCACCCGGTGCATGTGCACGGCCACACCTACCAGCTGTCGGACGGCGGACCGCGCAAGGACACCACGATCCTGCTGCCGCACCGGAAGGTCAGCCTCGACTTCGACGCGGACAATCCGGGGCTGTGGATGGTCCACTGCCACAACGTCTACCACTCGGAATCGGGGATGATGACCATCCTTGGTTACCAGAAGTAACCGCGGCCCGGGCCGGGTCCGGAGCCGGGCGAGGAGACCTCGGACACGCACCGGCCATCGCGTCAGACAGACGATTACACTGGGCGCCGTGCCTCAACTTCGCCTCGCTCTGAACCAGATCGACTCGACCGTCGGCGACCTCGCCGGAAACGCCGAGTCGATAGTCCACTGGACCCGGCACTCCGCCGAGCAGGGCGCCCATCTGGTGGCGTTCCCCGAGATGGTGCTGACCGGGTACCCCGTCGAGGACCTCGCGCTGCGCTCCTCCTTCGTCGAGGCGTCGCGCACCGCGCTGCGCGCGCTGGCCGAGCGGCTGGACGCCGAGGGCCTCGGCGAGCTGCCGGTGATCGTCGGCTACCTCGACCGCAGCGAGCGGGCCCGGCGGTACGGCCAGCCGGCCGGCTCCCCGCAGAACGCCGCCGCCGTGCTGCACCGCGGCTCGATCGCGCTCACCTTCGCCAAGCACCATCTGCCGAACTACGGCGTCTTCGACGAGTTCCGCTACTTCGTGCCCGGCGACACCATGCCCGTCGTCCGCGTCCACGGCATCGACGTCGCGCTCGCCATCTGCGAGGACCTGTGGCAGGACGGCGGCCGGGTGCCCGCCGCCCACTCCGCCGGGGCCGGGCTGCTGCTGTCGATCAACGCCTCGCCGTACGAGCGCGAGAAGGACGACACCCGGCTGGACCTGGTCCGCAAGCGCGCCCAGGAGGCGGGCTGCACCACCGCGTACCTGGCGATGATCGGCGGCCAGGACGAGCTGGTCTTCGACGGCGACTCGATCATCGTCGACCGCGACGGCGAGGTGATCGCCCGCGCCCCGCAGTTCGCCGAGGGCTGCGTCGTGGTCGACCTCGACCTGCCCGCCGCCGACCCGGACGCGGTCCCGGAGGGCGTCGTGGACGACGGGCTGCGCATCGACCACCGCACCCTCTCCGCCGGCCCCCTCCCGGCCTACGACCCGGAACCGGGCCTCGCGGGCGGCGAGGCGGAGCGGCTCGGCGACGACGAGGAGATCTACACCGCGCTGGTGGTGGGCCTGCGGGCGTACGTCGCGAAGAACGGATTCCGCAGTGTGCTGATCGGGCTCTCCGGCGGCATCGACTCCGCCCTCGTCGCGGCGATCGCGTGCGACGCGGTGGGCGCGCAGAACGTCTACGGCGTGGCCATGCCGTCCCGCTACTCCTCCGAGCACTCGGTCGGCGACGCGACGGAGCTGGCGCGGCGCACCGGGCTCAACTTCCGCACCGTCCCGATCGCCCCGATGTTCGACGCCTACATGGGGTCGCTGCACCTCACCGGGCTCGCCGAGGAGAACCTCCAGTCGCGGCTGCGCGGCACGATGCTGATGGCGATCTCCAACCAGGAGGGCCACATCGTCCTCGCCCCGGGCAACAAGTCCGAGCTGGCGTGCGGGTACTCGACGCTGTACGGGGACTCCGTGGGCGCGTACGGCCCCATCAAGGACGTCTACAAGACCTCCATCTTCCGGCTCGCGAAGTGGCGCAACCGGGCCGCGGAGGAGCGGGGCCAGACCCCGCCCATCCCCGAGAACTCCATCACCAAGCCGCCGAGCGCCGAGCTGCGCCCGGGCCAGGTCGACACCGACTCCCTCCCGGACTACGACGTGCTCGACCGGATCCTGGAGCTGTACGTGGACCGCGACCAGGGCCGTCAGGAGATCGTCGCGGCGGGCTACGACGATGAGCTGGTGACGCGGATCCTGCGGCTGGTCGACACCGCCGAGTACAAGCGGCGCCAGTACCCGCCGGGGACGAAGATCTCCGCCAAGGGCTTCGGCAAGGACCGCCGCCTGCCGATCACCAACCGCTGGCGCGAACACGGCTGAAAATTAATTCCGGCGGCCATGTCGAGAACCCGTAACCGGCTCCGTCCCCGGGGTGAAGGCGGCCACAATGGGCCGCACCAGCACCGAGGAGAACCATCATGGCCAAGTACTTGCTGCTCAAGCACTACCGCGGCGCTCCGGCAGCGGTCAACGACGTGCCCATGGACCAGTGGGCGCCGGAAGAGGTCTCGGCGCACATCGCGTACATGAACGACTTCGCGGCCCGGCTGGAGAAGACGGGCGAGTTCGTCGACGGCCAGGCGCTCGCCCCCGAGGGGACGTGGGTCCGGTACGACGGTGAGGGGCGCCCGCCGGTCACCGACGGCCCGTTCGCGGAGACCAAGGACCTGATCGCCGGGTGGATGGTGATCGACGTCGACAGCTACGAGCGCGCCGTCGAGCTGGCCGGGGAGCTGTCGGCCGCCCCCGGGGCGGGCGGGAAGCCGATCCACGAGTGGCTGGAGGTGCGCCCGTTCCTGGCCGCGCCGCCCACCATCACGGAGTGCCTCGGCCATGGATGAGGCCCTCCTCAGGAGCCTCACGCCCAGCGTGCTCACCGTCCTCGTCCGCCGCGGAGCCGACTTCGCGGCGGCCGAGGATGCCGTTCAGGAGGCTCTTGTCGAGGCGGTCCGCGTCTGGCCCGTCGACTTGCCGCGGGACCCGAAGGGCTGGCTGGTCACCGTGGCCTGGCGCAAGTTCCTCGACGCGACCCGGGCGGACGCCGCCCGGCGCCGCCGTGAGGACCGCGTCGACGAGGAACCGGCGCCCGGCCCCGCGCCCGCGGTGGACGACACGCTCCAGCTCTACTTCCTGTGCGCCCACCCGTCGCTGACGCCGTCGTCCGCGGTCGCGCTCACGCTGCGCGCCGTCGGCGGGCTGACCACCCGCCAGATCGCCGCGGCCTATCTGGTGCCCGAGGCGACCATGGCGCAGCGGATCAGCCGGGCCAAGCGCACCGTCTCGGGCGTGCGGTTCGACCAGCCCGGCGACGTCGCCACCGTGCTGCGCGTCCTCTACCTGGTCTTCAACGAAGGCTACTCCGGCGACGTCGACCTCGCCGCCGAGGCCATCCGGCTGACCCGGCAGCTCGCGGCCCGGGTCGACCACCCCGAGGTGGCGGGGCTGCTCGCGCTGATGCTGCTCCACCACGCCCGGCGCGCCACCCGGACCGCGCCCGACGGCAGCCTGGTGCCGCTGGCCGAGCAGGACCGCGGCCGGTGGGACACCCGCTCGATCGCCGAGGGCGTGGAGATCCTTCAGGCGGCACTCGCCCGGGACCGGCTGGGCGAGTTCCAGGCCCAGGCCGCCATCGCCGCACTTCACGCCGACGCGCCCACCGCCGGGGAGACCGATTGGGTGCAGATCGTGGAGTGGTACGACGAGCTGGTGCGCCTGACGGACAGCCCGGTCGTCCGGCTCAACCGCGCGGTGGCCGTCGGCGAGGCCGACGGACCGCGCGCCGGGCTGGCGGCGCTCGCCGAGGTGGACGACGCCTCGTTGCCCCGCCGTGCGGCGGTGGCGGCGTACCTCCATGAGCGCGACGGCGACCTGGCGACGGCGGCGCGGCTGTACGCCGAGGCGGCCCACGCCGCACCCAACCTCGCCGAGCGCGACTACCTGACGCGCCAGGCCGCCCGCCTCAACACCCACCTCCGCTGAAGCGGCTACGCGGTGGGGGCCAGGAACTCGCGTATCAGGGTCAGCCACTCCGCTGGAGCCTCCACGAAGGGGAGGTGGCCGGTGGGGAGTTCGGTCAGCTTCGCGTCGGGGATGCCCGCGGCGACCTCGTGGTGGTGGTGCGGGGTGACCATCACGTCGTGGATCGTGGAGATCACCAGGGTGGGGACCGCCACGCGGGGCAGGTCCGCGCGGACGTCGGCCCGGGTGCCCAGGAGCACCTGGTCGACCGCGCCCGGCGGGATGGAGTCGCGGGTCGCGGCGATCGTGGCGGCCAGTTCGTCGGCGGGCATCCGGTCCAGGTAGGGCGCTCCGGCGCCGAGCAGCGCCGTCCAGCGGGCCACCGCACCGTGGCCGTCGTCGGCGCGCAGCAGCCGCAGCCAGTCGTCCAGCAGGAGCCGCATCCGCGCGCCCGGGTGGGCGAAGGCGGCGGTGAGGACGAGGGCGGTGACCCGGGAGGGGTGGCGGGTGGCGGCGCGGACGGCGAGCGGGGTGCCCAGGGAGTATCCGGCGACGGCGAAGGTGTCCAGGCCCTCTTCGACGGCGGTGGCGACGAGCGCGTCGGCGAGCCCGTCCAGGTCCAGGGGGTCGGTCGCGCGCGGGGTGCGGCCCGAGCCGGGGTAGTCGGGGCCGACGACGCGGTGGTGGGCGGCCAGGCCGTCCAGCAGGGGGCCGTAGTTGGCGTCGACGGAGCCGGTGGCGCCGTGGGCGAGGAGGAGTCCGGGGCCGGTGCCCCGGACGGTGCGTCCCAGGGGGGATGTGGTGGTCATGGCGGGGACGCTAAAGCCTCACATCGATGCGAAAGTCAAGCGGCGCGGGCGGCGGCAGAGGCGTGGGCGGGTCGGTCGGGTGGGCGCGGAGGGACTGGAGCAGCAGGGCCACCAGGCGGCGGGAGGCGGCGCGCGCGGCGGCGGGGGGCTCCGCGTCGAGGCCCCCGTTGGCCAGGATCAGCAGCTTGAGGTCGCCCGGCACGAAGTCGGAGCGCAGCTGTCCGCTCCGCTGGGCGCGCCGCGTCAGCTCGGCGAAGCGGCGCGCGTTGTGGTCGCGGACGCGCGCGAAGTCGGTGGTCATCGAGTCGAGGAGGGCGGCGGTGAAGCCGCGGTCCACGGCCTGCGTGGCGCAGACCTTCTCGATGACGGCGCAGAAGCCGCGCCAGGGGTCGGGGTCGTCGAGGGCGGCGTCGAGAGTCGCGACGCACCGCCCCATCTGGACGGCGAAGGTTTCGGCGATGAGCGCCTCTTTGGTGGGGAAGTGGCGGTAGAGCGTCGCGGGTCCCACTCCGGCGCGGCGGGCGATGGCGCGCATGGGCACATCGAGCCCATGGGCGGCGAAGGTGGCGCGGGCGGCCTCGGTGATGAGCTCGCGGTTGCGCCGGGCGTCGGCGCGCTTCCGAGACAGTTCGTCGGTCATGCTCTCTCACTTTAGGCGCAAACGGACGCCCTGTTCCAATTCGCTGTTAGCGTCGGCCGCAGTCGAGTGAGAGGTACCGAAATGTTCGCTTTGCAGTACTCCGAGCAGGGCCCGCCGGAGGTGCTCACCGTCGGCGAGGCCGAGGAGCCGCACGCCGGGCCCGGCGAGATCCGTATCGCCGTACGGGCCGTCGGGGTCACCCCGGCGGACTGGAAGCTGCGCTCGGGGGCGATCCCGATCGAGGTGCGGCTCGACTGGCCGCACATCCCCGGGATCGACGCCTCGGGGGTCGTGGACGAGGTCGGGGAGGGGGTCGGCGGCGTCGCGGTCGGGGACGCGGTGTTCGGGGTGGTCGACTTCGAGAAGTTCGGGGGCGCGGCGGCCGAGTTCGCCGTGCTGGTCGCCTGGGCCGCCAAGCCGGACGCGCTGAGCTGGGAGGAGGCGGCCGGGGCGGGCGGCAATGTGGAGACCGCGACCCGCGCCCTGCGTCTGCTGGACGTCGGCGAGGGGACGACGCTGCTGGTCGAGGGCGCGGCCGGGGGCGTCGGCACGGCGACGGTCCAGCTCGCGGTCGCCCGCGGGGCCACCGTGATCGGTACGGCCCGGGAGGCGAACCACGACTTCCTCACCGGGCTCGGAGCGGTGCCCACCACCTACGGCCCCGGCCTCGCGGAACGGGTCGCGGCGCTGGCACCCGGCGGTGTCCACGCGGTGCTGGACGCGGCGGGCTCGGGCTCGCTGCCGGACCTCGTCGCCCTCGCGGGGGACGCGAAGCGCGTGGTGTCGGTGGCCGATATGGGCGCTCATGAGCACGGCGTCCATCTGACCTGGGCCGGAAGCGGGGATACGCCCGGCTACGAGGGGCTCGCGGTGGCGGCGCGGCTGGCCGCCGAGGGCCGGTTCCGGGTGCCGCTGCACGGGGTGTTCCCGCTGGCGGACGCGGCGAAGGCGCACGAGGTGAGCGCCGCCGGCCATGTCCGCGGGAAGGTCGTGCTGACGGTGCCGTAGCACCGGACGCCGTAGCAGGGATGACGGAGCCGCTCCGCCACCCCGTCCGCCCCCGTCAGCTCAGATCAACGGAAGCGACCACGGCGCCCAGAAGGGCGCTCAGGGCCGCGGCGCACCAGAAGGCAAGGCCAGACCGCCCCCGAATGCCCTCCTTGGGGACACCGGCCCACATGGCAACTCTCTCCACCGTCGGCGCGATGCCCACGGCGACGAAGACTCGTAAGGCCGTCTCCGTCAGTTGCCATTCGCCAGGGGGGAACAAGACAGCGCCGGCGATGAATCCCGCCGTCGTCGCCATTTCCAGCTCCCAGCTCTTGGCATGCCTCACGACGGCGATGGCTTGCACGAGCAGGAGAACGAGGAGAACGCCCTGGAGTATAAGCACTGCTTTTCCTTCCGTTTGAGTACTGGCAGCGCGTCCGCCCGAGGTGTCGGGGCAGGTTGACACCGCCCCGACACCCTTCGGTAGCCGTCCGCTACTTCTTCCAGCGCTTCACCTGTACGCGCGGATAGATGATCCACTTGTTCCACCAGGAACCGTATTTCTGCCACCATCCAACGGTGATCTTTACGCCCTTGCTCTTGGGCATGGCGGCCTTCAGCTGGATTTCAGTGGCCAACCAGCGCACGCCACCACCGACCGCCTCCAGGACGAGGCCTATGATCCGTGACGCCCAGGAAGGGATCGTGATGCCGATCCGTCCGAACGCACTCAGCAACCGGGCTCCAGCCTTGAGCGACGTGGCCAGCTTCTTGGCCTTCTTCTTCTTGACCAGCCAGGTTTTCTTCTTCCACCTCTGACCGTCGAGATCGGAGCCGTTGACCGGGTCGCTCGGGTACGCGTACCGGCTCGGCGCCCCCTCGGCGACCGGGTCCGGCTGGAGGAACCTCCCTGTCGTCGGCGTATAGACCCTCATCCCCATGACAACGGAGCCCCCGGGTGGTGCAGCGGCCCGCTGGTATCCGCCGAGCCATCCGTAGGTGGCCGCGGATGTTCCGGTGAGCGGTACGCCGTACTCGTCATAATGCCGGACGTCCGCAGCCCGCGAGGGGTCGAGCGGCAAGGACACCGCCACGTCACCGTGCAGGTTTGTCAGCTGAAGAACTCCTCCGCCGTCAACCGTGGTAGTAGCGGCGAACTGCCCCTCGGCGTCGCGGACATGACGGAGCAGCCCGTCCCCCGTACAGCGTGTGCCATCCCTCGTCCGGATCGATGGAGGCGGTTGCTTTGCCGCCTCCGCCGCGCCCCTTCCGCCCTCGGGGACCACTCCGACGATGCCGCGAAGGCGGCCCCGGATTCGGCCGACGACAAAGCCGCCTCGGCCCCCAGGGCCATGGCCAGGACCAGCGCCGTCTCCCGCACCCCGGGCCAGGAGCCACCTATGGCGGCAGACAACGCGTGTGGCCCTGCCCCCGACCAACAGGCCGGCGGACAGGGCCACATCTCGGTCCCGGTCGTGACCCGGGTCAGCGCACCTCGGACAGCGTGGGCACCGAGTCGCTGCCCGCGACGATCCGGGACTTCTCCGAGGACCCGCGGTCCAGCAGTCCCGCCGTCGCCGCTATCGCCAGGCCGACCACCGCGAGCACCGCGCCGACCAGGGTCGGGGAGGTCCAGCCCCAGCCGGCGGAGATGGCGACGCCGCCGACCCAGGCCCCGCCCGCGTTGGCGAGGTTGAAGGCGGAGTGGTTGGAGGCGGAGGCGAGGGTCGGGGCGTGCTTCGCCTTGTTCATGACGAGCATCTGGAGCGGCGTGGTGGTCATGAAGCCCACCGCGCCGAGCAGCACGACCGAGACCAGCGCCGCCCACTTGATGTGCACGGTGAAGTTGAACACCACCAGCATCACGGCCAGCGCCGTCAGCGACCCGTACAGCGTGGGCCGCAGCGCGCGGTCGGTGAGGGGCCCCGCGACCAGCGCGCCCAGGGTCATGCCGATGCCGAAGAGGGCGAGCACGATCGTGACGGAGGACTCGGCGAAGCCGGTGACCTCGGTCACCATCGAGGCCAGGTAGCTGTAGACGGCGAAGACGCCGGCGAAGCCGAAGACCGCGGTGAGCAGCCCGAGCAGCACCTGCCGGTTGCCGAGGGCGCGCAGCTCGTGGGCGAGGCCGCCGTGCTGGTCCTGCGGCACCTGCGGGACGAGCCGGGCGAGCGAGGCCATGGCCAGGACGCCGATGCCGGTGACGACCAGGAAGGTGGCGCGCCAGCCCAGACCCTGGCCGAGCGCCGTGCCCACCGGGACGCCGACGATGTTGGCGATCGTCAGGCCCAGGAACATGGTGGCGACCGCGCGGGCCTGCCTCTCCTCGCTCACCAGCCGGGAGGCGACCACCGCGCCGACGCCGAAGAACGCGCCGTGCGGCAGCCCGGCGAGCACCCGGCCGGCGAGCAGCAGCCCGAACGAGGGGGCGAGCGCGGAGGCGAGGTTGCCGACCGTGAAGAGCCCCATGAGCAGCACGAGCATGCGTTTGCGCGGGATGCGCGCACCGAGGGCGGTGAGCAGCGGGGCGCCGATGACGACGCCGATGGCGTAGGCGGAGACGAGGTAGCCAGCGGTCGGCACCGAGGTGCCCAGATCGTCGGCGACGTTGGGCAGCAGGCCCATCATCACGAATTCTGTGGTGCCGATACCGAAGGCAGAGATCGCGAGCGCGAGCAGTGCCAGGGGCATGAGAGACCTTTCACCGGTAAGGAAGGAGATCGTGCGAGCGTGCGTATGTTCTCTACCGGAACAAAGTCTCTCACGCGCTTTATTTCCTGAGCACCAACCTCAAGGTGAACAGCTTGTTAGATCTTCGATTGGCAGGCTCAGAGAGTGACCGACGCCGCTACCGGAAGGTGGTCACTGCCCGTCTGCTGAAGGGTCCAGGCCGAGACCGGGTTCACCCCGCGCACCATGATCTGGTCGATGCGGGCCATCGGGAACGAGGCGGGCCAGCTGAAGCCGAAGCCGTCGCCCGCGGCGCCCTGCGCGGAGCGCATCTGCGACGTGACGGGGGCCAGCGAACGGTCGTTCATCGTGCCGTTCAGGTCGCCGAGCAGGACCACCTTGTCCAGCGGCTCGTCGCGGATGGCCTCGCCCAGCGCGTCGGCGCTCGCGTCGCGCTGCCCGGCGGTGAAGCCCGCGTTGAACTTCACGCGCACGGAGGGGAGATGGGCGACGTAGACGGCGACCTCGCCGCCCGGCGCGGTGACGGTGGTGCGCAGCGCCCGGGTCCAGCCCATCTTGATGTCGACCGGCTTGGTCCCGGACAGCGGGTACTTGCTCCACACCCCGACCGTGCCCTGCACGGCGTGGTAGCGGTAGGTGCTCTTGAGCGCCTTCGCGTACGTCGGCACGGCCTTGGCGGTCAGCTCCTCCAGCGCGACCACCTGCGCACCCGAGGCGGCCACGTCCTTCGCGGTGGTCACCGGGTCGGAGTTGTCGGCGTTGACGTTGTGGGTGACGACGGTCAGGTCGCCGTCGCCGCCGGACTTGTCGGAGAACATCAGCCCGCCGAACAGGTTCAGCCAGACGGTGACCGGCAGTACGAGCGCCAGCAGGGCGATCGCCGAACGCCGCACCAGGCCGAGCACCAGCAGCAGCGGGAGGAACACCCCGAGCCACGGCAGGAAGGTCTCCAGCAGGCTGCCGAGGTTGCCGACGCGGTTGGGGATGTCGGCGTGGAAGACCATGATCAGCGCGAGCAGGACCGCGAACGCCGCGAGCACCAGACCGCGCCGCCAGATTCCGCGGCTGTGCCGGAGCCGGTCGCGCAGGCGACCGAACCGGGAGTCGGTCCACTGGGGCGCGTCCCCGGACTGTCCCGTCTCCTGCGTGTACGCCTGCACCATGCGTTGTCCGTCCCTCACTTGCCGCTGCCCGCCTATCGCTCACGACCCTAGGCGATGACCAGGGCATTCCCGACGCCCCCACCGGGCGTCCCTGCCCGGTGGACGCCCGGGCGGTGGGCAGGGGTTCCGGTTCCCGCGACAACGGGGGCGGTTGTGACGCAACAGGCACAAAGGCATCGGGACGCGCCGTCCGTCATACGCTCGCACACGCCGTCTCAGCCGCGTGCCGAGACCCCCTCCAGAACGGTGTCCACGATCCGTTCGGCCAGCCCCTCCGGCAACTCCCGCCACTCGTGCAGGATGGCGCGCGACAGCATCGGCCCGGTGAACAGGTCGGCCAGCAGCTCGGGGTCGGTGTCCGCCCGGATCTCACCGTTCGCGACGCCCCGCCGCAGCACCGACCGCAGCAGTTCCCGGCGGACCTCGATGACGTTCTCGTCGTACGCCCGCCACAGCTCCCGGTGGGCGTGCATCTGGGCCAGGATGCTGCGCATCAGGGCGGAGTTCCGCTTGGCCAGCCCGCGCCGCCGCATGAACTCCAGGATGGTGACGAGGTCGTCGCGGACCGAGACCCCGGCCGGTCGGGGGCCCGGCTCCTCCAGCGACCGCAGGACGTCCAGCATCAGCGCGTCCTTGCCCGGCCAGCGGCGGTAGACGGTGGCCTTGGCCACCCCCGCCGCGCGCGCGATCCCCTCGATGGACAGCGCGCCGACGGACGCGCCCTCCTCCAGCAGCCGCAGCGCGGCCTCGATGATCGCGGCGTCGGTGGCGGCGCTGCGCGGCCGTCCGCGCGCCGAGGGCCCGGCCGGGCCGGATGCCGATGCGGCGTCGGCCCGGGCGTCG
>NZ_RIBZ01000323.1:0-23208 GCF_003721215.1 Streptomyces botrytidirepellens | reverse complement strand
GCGCCGGCCCCGGAGGCGGCCGCGGAGGGCGGCGAGGCCGTGGCGGCGGTCCCCGCCCCCGCCGCCACGGTCAGCAGGAGGGAGCACAGCAGTCGAGCACGGCGTCGTCTCACAGGGGTTCCCTTCAACGAAGCGTCGCATCGCGGTTACCGCGACATCTTGCGTACCGCGGCGCCCAGTTGGGGTCAAGGTGCAGACCAATGTGTCGCTGTGTGCCTGTCAGAATCCACCCCATGGCGGAAATCACCCAGCGCGATGGTGCCTGGACCTTTGACGGTGAGTCGGTACGGATCGTCCCCGGGCGGGACAAGAGCGTGCACCTGGTGCGGCAGGCGCTCGGCGAACTGACCGTGCCCCTGGAGGCGCTGGCGGGCGTCGCGTACGAACCGGGGCGCAAGTCCGGTCGGCTGCGGCTGCGGTTACGTCCGGGCGCCGATCCGTTGGCGCAGGCCACGGGCGGCAAGCTGCCGGACGCGGCGGATCCGTATCAGCTGTCGGTCGACGCGGACCGCACCGGTGTCGCCGAGTACCTGGTCGACGAGGTCCGGCAGGCCCTGCTGCTCGACCAGGTGCCGTCCGGCCCGTCCGACCGCTACCTGCTGCCCGGTCCGCCGGTGCCGCTGTCGGCGACGGCGGGTGACGCCACCGCGTCCTTCGACGGTGAGCGGATCCGGCTGGAATGGAACTGGAAGACGGAGGAGTCGAAGAAGTCGGGCGGCCCCCGCACCATCCCGCTGGAGGACCTGGCGGAGGTGGAGTGGTTTCCCGCCGCCGGGCTGGAGAACGGCTTCCTCCGCTTCACCGTGGCCAAGGCGACGGCGACGGCCGCGCCCAAGTACGACCCGCACGCCGTCGTCCTCTACGGCTTCCGGAAGGACCCGCTGATGGCGCTGGTCGCGGCCGCCGTCACGGCCCGGCTGCCGCATCCGTTCGCCCCGCCGGAGCCCGCCGACGCGCCCCCGGTCCCGACCCCGGCCCCGACCCCGGCCCTGGACGCGGCTCCTGCGGAACGCACCGAGACGGAGGGCGACGGTGACGCGGATCACGACGCCCTGCTGCGACGCCTGCGCGAACTCGGCGATCTTCACCGGAGCGGGGTCCTCACCGAGGAGGAGTTCACCACCGCCAAACAGGCCGTCCTCCGTCGCTTTTCTCGCCATTAAGACCGGAGCCTGCCCGATATCGGGCAGGATTCTTGCGAATCATCCCGAGGGACCGCAGTATCAACGGATGCTCGATCGCCGTTTGTCCCACGATGACCTCATCGACCACCTGGTCCGCAGCACGCCGCTCAGCCGCGGCGAGGCGGCCCGGGTGGTGCTGGACGTACTGGCGTACTTCGACGAGACGACCGAGGAGTTCGTCCGGCGACGCCACCGCGAACTACAGTCCGGCGGACTGACCAACGCGGACATCTTCGAGCGGATCACGGCCGAGCTGCCGTACCGCGCGGTGGCACCGCCCGAACTCTCGCTGCGCCAGCTGCGCCGCATCGTCTATGGCTGACACGGCCGTCGTCTACGGCCGATACGGCCGACCCCCGCGGCGCAGGACCGCCGCGCGAGCATTCATGATCGATTCAATCGGGAGGGCCTGAACACCATGTGCGGAATCGTCGGATACATCGGGAAACGCGACGTGGCACCGCTGTTGCTGGAGGGGCTCCAGCGGCTGGAGTACCGCGGCTACGACTCCGCGGGCATCGCCGTCCAGGCCAAGCCGGGCAAGGGCGCGCAGAACGGGCAGTCCGCCGCCGGGCTGAAGACCGCCAAGGCCAAGGGCCGGGTCCGCGACCTCGAGGCCAAGCTGCCCAAGCGCTTCGCGGGCACCGCGGGCATCGCGCACACCCGCTGGGCCACCCACGGCGCGCCCAATGACATCAACGCCCATCCGCACCTGGACGCGGACGGCAAGGTCGCGATCGTCCACAACGGCATCATCGACAACGCCTCCGACCTGCGCGCCAAGCTCACCGCCGACGGCGTGGAGCTGATCTCCGACACCGACTCCGAGGTCCTCGCCCACCTCATCGGCCGCTCGCAGGCGGCCACCCTGGAGGAGAAGGTCCGCCACGCGCTCGCCCTGGTCGAGGGCACGTACGGCATCGCCGTGCTGCACGCGGACTTCCCGGACCGCATCGTCGTCGCCCGCAACGGCTCCCCCGTGGTGCTGGGCATCGGCGAGAAGGAGATGTTCGTCGCCTCGGACGTCGCCGCGCTGGTCAGCCACACCCGCCAGGTGATCACCCTGGACGACGGCGAGATGGCCACCATCAAGGCCGACGACTACCGCACCTACACCACCGAGGGCAGCCGCACCGCCCCCGCGCCGACGACGGTGGAGTGGGAGGCCGAGTCGTACGACATGGGCGGCCACGACACGTACATGCACAAGGAGATCCACGAGCAGGTCGACGCCGTGGACCGGGTGCTGCGCGGCCGGATCGACGACCGCTTCTCCACCGTCCGGCTGGGCGGGCTGAACCTGGACGCGCGCGAGGCGCGCGGCGTCCGCCGGGTCAAGATCCTCGGCTGCGGTTCGGCGTACCACACGGGCCTGATCGGCGCGCAGCTCATCGAGGAGCTGGCCCGGATCCCCGCGGACGCCGAGCCCGCGAGCGAGTTCCGCTACCGCAACCCGGTCGTGGACCCGGACACCCTCTACATCGCGGTCAGCCAGTCCGGCGAGACATACGACACGCTGGCCGCCGTCCAGGAGCTGAAGCGCAAGGGCGCGCGGGTGCTGGGCGTCGTCAACGTCGTGGGCAGCGCGATCGCCCGTGAGACGGACGGCGGCGTGTACGTCCACGCGGGGCCGGAGGTGTGCGTCGTCTCCACCAAGTGCTTCACCAACACCGCCGTCGCCTTCGCGCTGCTCGCCCTCCACCTCGGCCGGATCCGCGACCTGTCGGTCGCCGACGGCAAGCGGATCATCGCGGGGCTGCGGAAGCTGCCCGAGCAGATCTCCGAGGTGCTGCGCGGCGAGGAGGAGATCAAGAAGCTCGCCGCCGAATACGCGAATGCAAAGAGCATGATGTTCGTCGGGCGGGTGCGCGGCTACCCGGTGGCGCGCGAGGCGTCGCTGAAGCTGAAGGAGGTCTCCTACGTCCACGCCGAGGCGTACCCGGCCTCCGAGCTGAAGCACGGCCCGCTCGCGCTCATCGAGCCCGAGGTGCCGACCGTCGCGGTCCTCCCGGACGACGACCTGCTGGAGAAGAACCGCGCGACCCTGGAGGAGATCAAGGCCCGCAGCGGCCGGATCCTCGCCGTCGCGCACCAGGAGCAGGAGAAGGCGGACCACACGATCGTGGTACCCCGCAACGAGGTCGAGCTGGACCCGATCCTGATGGGCATCCCGCTGCAACTGCTGGCGTACCACACGGCGCTGGCGCTCGGCCGGGACATCGACAAGCCGCGCAACCTGGCGAAGTCGGTGACCGTGGAGTGACCTCCGGCACCTCCGGCTGATCCGGCGTCTCCGGCCGATCTGGCGCGCCTCCGGCTGATCGGGCGCGCCTCCGGCTGATCGGGCGCGCCTCCGGCTGATCCGCGGCCGGAAAGCCCCGAGTGGAACGCCCCGGGCTCGGCGGTCCCCCGCGTGTGCCACCACTCACGCGGGGGCCGCCCCTGGGCCGGCGTCGCCCTATACGCCGGCGCTGGCCACCGCGCGGGAACCGTCACTTCCCGCCCGGCGCCACGCCGACCGGTTTATGCCCCGTACACGTGCCCAATCCACCTCTACGCGCGGGTAGTTTCTGCGGGTGTCAAGACGGTCTTGGGGCCATCTCGGATACGCGGAAAGGGAGTTGAGGCTGTCCAGTTCTGAACGGCCGCCCGGCGCGGGGCGCGCCCGGAGGTTTCGGCGCGAGTCCGCTGGAGAAAAGATCACGGCCGACAGCCGGTCTTGGGCCCGGCCCCGGCCCAAGACCCGGGCCGGGCTCAGGTGATGACGCTCAAGAGTTGACGCCCGGAGAGACGCCCGGAGGGGCGACGCTCAAGGGGTAGGCGCTCAGGGGATGACGACGACCGGCCGCTGCGCGCGGCGCGCGAGCCGACCCGCGACCGAGCCGAAGATCCGCCCCACCAGGCCGTGTGTGGAGCCCACCACGATCGCGTCGGCCGCGTACTCCCGGCCGACCTCCTCCAACTCGTGGCAGATGTCGCCGCCCCGTTCGACGAGGATCCACGGCACCTCGGTGAGGTGATCGGCACAGGCCAGCTCAAGGCCCAGCACCTCGGTGCGGTGATCGGGAACGTCGACGAAGACGGGCGGCTCGCAGCCCGCCCATACGGTCGTCGGCAGCCGGTTGGCCACATGGACGATGATCAGACCTGAGCCGGAGCGCCGGGCCATGCCGATGGCGTACGCGAGGGCGCGCTCGCTCGATGTGGAACCGTCGAATCCGACCACGACGCCGTGCTGGAAGGCTGGATCGCAGGAATGACGTGTTTCTTCCGCCGCTTGGGGGTGCGCCAAGTGATCGGCGACCCGCTTGCGGTCCGCGGGTTCGGGGATTTCGTGACCGGCCATCGGTGTCTCGGCGAAGGGTGTCCTCGTGCGGAGGGATACGGCGGGGGCTCAGGTTGAGGTTGGCGGGGGACTAGAGCTCCGCTAGAGCTCGAGACGAGTATCGAACGAAGAAAATCCGTCCGGGATTCATCTTTCCAAGCCCTTACCCCCCAGGGTACGGCGCCATTCCTCACCTGCCCAGGGGATGCCCCGGCAGCGGAGCGGCCGAAGCGTTCCCCGGAGCATGCCGGAGGGCGGCCCGTAACGCAATGCCCCAAGTGGTCCCGACTCGGACCTCACCGACCCCTCGCGTACGCCGTGCGGTCGCCCCGCAGTGACCTGTGGGCAGGCCGGACGTTGTAGTACCCGCGGAGCGATCACCTCCGTACGGAGCGGGCCCGGACGGCCCGCACCGGCCACTGCCACGACCTCCCCACGGACCGCCCCGGACGCCCGGGCCGACCCGCACCAGAGCCCCGTTCCACCGCCCTTCCACCATCCGCCGACCCGCCTTCCCCTCATCTGTCCACCGTCTGTCCACCCCTGTGGTCCACCGCGCGAGAGGAGCCGCCACCGTGCCAGGCATCCGTGAGTACGACGCCCCCGGCGCCCCGCCCGGCGGCATCCCCGGCGGTCCTCTCGGGGACACCCGGGGCGACACCCGAGGCGGCACCCGTGCCAGTGGCCCCGGCAGCGTCCCCGGCGGCGACCCGGTGAACGAGGTCATCCGCTGGTCCGCCTTCGGCTGCGCCGTGGTCCCCGCCGTCCTCCTCCTCTGTGGATCACCGCTGAGCGGCGCGATGGGCGCCGCCGTGGGCCTCGCGGCCGTGACCGCCGCCAGCCGCTGCCTCCTGCGCTATTACGAACGCGCGGCCGCCCGGCTGGGCTCCGGCGTGGTGAGCCCGCACCGCGGGCGGCACAGTCGCACCGGGATCGGGACGCACCGGGGCGGCCGCCGGACCTGACACCGGGCCCCGGGCCGACGGCGCCCCCGTGGCGTTCGCGGGGCGGGGCCCGAGGCGACTCCGGGACGGCTCCGGAAGCGCGCCACGTCGTACTCCGTACATCCGACCGCGACATGGCATGAGCCGGTCGTACGCCGGTCGAAGGACCCGTCCGCACGTCTGCGCCCGCTGGTTTTCGGCCAACTTCGCATCCCAGTTCTTCCCTTGGCAAACGCCATGCTCAACCCCCTTCCGGCCAGCGTGGAAAGGGGTACGAGCCACCCGTACCCCCTACGGGAAGTGGGCGTCAGCAGGAGGCCCACTTCACAGCGAGGGCTACGAGTGCAACGCTTCGTGATCGAATGCTTCGCGCCAAGTTGTCATGTCGACATAGTGGCGGGTGGTGAACTGGTCACGGCGACCACACGCGACACAGTAGATTCGATCTTGGCCATGACCGGCGGGGGAACCGTTCAGGACCGAGGGGAAACGTGCAGGACCGAGAGGACGCGACCACCGAGGGGGGCTTAGAGCCATGAGCCAGGACTCCACGACCGTACCGGAGACCTCGCGCAAGCTCTCCGGACGCCGGCGACGAGAAATCGTCGCGGTGCTGCTGTTCAGCGGCGGACCGATCTTCGAAAGCTCCATCCCGCTCTCCGTCTTCGGTATCGACCGGCAGGACGCCGGAGTCCCTCGGTACCGATTGCTGGTGTGCGCGGGCGAAGATGTGCCACTGCGAACGACTGGCGGACTGGAACTGACCGCACCATACGGCCTGGAGGCGCTGTCCCGGGCCGGCACCGTCGTCGTACCGGCCTGGCGGTCGATCACCCAGCCGCCACCGGCCGCCGCGCTCGACGCGCTGCGGCGCGCGCACGAGGAGGGCGCGCGCATCGTGGGCCTGTGCACCGGGGCCTTCGTACTGGCCGCCGCGGGGCTGCTCGACGGCCGCCCGGCGACCACGCACTGGATGTACGCGCCGACGCTCGCCAAGCGCTACCCATCCGTCCACGTGGATCCGCGCGAGCTGTTCGTGGACGACGGCGACGTACTGACCTCGGCGGGCACCGCCGCCGGGATCGACCTGTGCCTGCACATCGTGCGCACCGACCACGGCGCGGACGCCGCGGGGGCCCTGGCCCGCCGGCTCGTCGTGCCGCCGCGCCGCAGTGGAGGGCAGGAGCGCTACCTGGACAGGTCGTTACCAGAGGAGATCGGCGCGGATCCGCTCGCCGAGGTCGTGGCGTGGGCGCTCGAGCATCTGCACGAGCAGTTCGACGTCGAGGCCCTGGCCGCCCGCGCCTATATGAGCCGCCGCACCTTCGACCGCCGGTTCCGGTCGCTCACTGGGAGCGCTCCACTCCAGTGGCTGATCACCCAGCGGGTGCTCCAGGCCCAGCGGCTCCTGGAGACCTCCGACTACTCGGTCGACGAGGTCGCCGGGCGCTGCGGCTTCCGGTCCCCGGTCGCGCTGCGCGGGCACTTCCGGCGGCAGCTGGGGTCCTCCCCGGCCGCCTACCGGGCCGCGTACCGTGCCCGCAGGCCCCAGGGCGGCGCCCCGGACCGCGGCCCGGACCGGCTGGAGCGGGCCGAACGGCTCGGCGGCGGCGACCGTGCCGAGGTGCTCGAGCAGCGTCCCGGTGAGCACGCCATGCCGCTGCGCCGACCCGGCGGACCGGTCACCCATACGAGCCACCACCATCACCCTCCGCACTCGCCGCATCCACCGGGCGGTACGGACCCGGGCAAGCCGGACTCCGATGCGTACGCCCCCCGCCTGCCCGAGCAGGCCACGGGCCGCGCCCCGGGCCGTCCGACCCTGCCCGGCCAGCGGGAACGCCCCGTAGGGTGAGACGTATGAACGATCGCATGGTGTGGATCGACTGCGAGATGACCGGGCTCTCGCTGTCGGACGACGCGCTCATCGAGGTGGCCGCGCTGGTCACGGACTCCGAGCTGAACATTCTGGGCGACGGAGTGGACATCGTTGTCCGGCCACCCGCCGAGGCGCTGACCACCATGCCCGAGGTGGTGCGGGAGATGCACACGGCTTCCGGACTGCTCGCGGTGCTGGACGGCGGGACCACCCTCGCGGATGCCGAGGCCCAGGTCCTGGCGTACATCCGCGAGCACGTCCCGGACGCCGGCAAGGCCCCGCTGTGCGGAAACTCGGTCTCCACCGACCGGGGCTTCCTCCTGCGGGACATGCCGACGCTCGAGGCGTACCTCCACTACCGGATCGTCGACGTCTCCTCGATCAAGGAGCTGGCCCGCCGCTGGTACCCGCGGGCCTACTTCAACAGTCCGAAGAAGAACGGCAACCACCGCGCACTCGCCGACATCCACGAGTCGATCGCCGAACTGCGCTACTACCGGGAGGCCGTCTTCGTCCCCCAGCCCGGCCCGGACTCGGACACGGCGAAGACCATCGCGGCCCGCCACGTCCTGCCCGCCCGGCAGCCGTGACGATCTCGCTCCCGGCACGCGCAATAGCCGGGAGCGAGCACCCCCGCCGACCCTGTATAGTTTTTCTCGGCCGATGCGGAGAGCACCGGTCATGGTGGGTATAGCTCAGCTGGTAGAGCACCTGGTTGTGGTCCAGGATGTCGCGGGTTCAAGTCCCGTTACTCACCCTGAACGATCAAGGGCTGACCTGACAGAACAGGTCAGCCCTTCGTCGTATCCCGGAGTCGTATCCCGGATTGTGTCGCGCCCCACACCGAGGCGGTGCCTGCCGGAGGCGGGCGCGACAATGCCCTCAGGTCATCGCGATGACGACCTTGCCGACCTTCGCACGGCCCTTCTCGACATACTCCAGCGCCTCCCGGGTCTCCTCGAACGGGAAGACCCGGTCGACGACGGGACGGATCGTCCCGGCGTCGATGAGCGGCGTGAGTTCACGCAGCTGGTCGCCACTGGCCCTCATGAACAGGAACGATTACGTCACGTTGCGGCGCTCGGCGCGGCGCCGGGTCGGGTAGCTCAGCGCGCTCATCGCCAGGCGGAGGGTCGCGTTCGCGCCCAGCTCACGGGCGAAGGCCGCGTCGGGCGGGCCTGCGATGCCGATGACCGTCCCGCCGGGCTTGAGCACCCGCAGGGACCTCTTGAGCGTCTGGCCGCCGAGGGGGTCCAGGACGACGTCATAGCCGTCGAGGACCGTCTCGAATGCCTGCTGCTTGTAGTCGACGACGTCCGCTCCGAGCCCCTTCACCAGATCGGCCTTGACCGTGCTCGCCGTGGTGGCCACGTGCGCGCCCAGGTACTTCGCCAGCTGGATGGCGATGGTGCCGACGCCGCCGGAGCCCGCGTGAATCAGGACCTTCTGTCCTGGCTGCACATGTGCCCGCTCGACCAGCGCCTGCCACGCGGTCAGGGCGACCAGGGAAGGGACGCGGCCTCCTCCATGGTGAGCGTGGCCGATTTGATCGCCACGTCGTCCTGGTGGACGGCGAGGAGTTCGGCGAACGTGCCGATGCGGTCCTTGCCGGGCCGCGCGTAGACCTCGTCGCCCACCGCGAACCGTGTGACGGCCGATCCCGCCCGGACCACCACTCCGGCGAAGTCGTTGCCCAGGATGAGCGGGAGGGGGTAGGGCAGGATCGCTTTGAACTCCCCGTCGCGGAGCTTGAGGTCCAGCGGGTTGACGCTCGCCGCGTGGATCCGGACCAGGACGTCGTCGGCGCCCACCGGTGGATCAGGCATCTCACCGGCGCGCACCCCGGCCGGGTCGCCGTACCGGTCGACCATGAAGGCCTTCATCGTCGTCTCCGTTTCTCGCGTTCGGCGTCAGGCCACCGGCGCGGCTGAGGGGATGACGCGGCTGGAGGCGCCGCCCTGGACACCGCCCAGGGACCCGGCGATCGCCTCGTGGGGGACTCCGGGCGCCACCTCGCTCACTTCGGACAGGCGGGCGAACTGCTGCGGCGTCAGGCGGACGTCCAGGGCGCCCAGGTAGCCGTCGAGCTGGGGGAGGCTGCGCGGCCCGATGATCGGGGTGAACGTGGTCGCGGCCCGGGCGGCACGCTCCCGCACCCAGGCCACCGACACCTGGGCAGGCGCCACGCCGATCTCCTCGGCGATGGCCAGGACGGTGTCGACGACGGCGGTCTTCTGGCCGGTGCTCTCCGTGTGGATGACCGCCCCCAGGTCGCTCAGCCGACCCTCGGTACCGCGGCGGTACTTTCCGGTGAGCAGTCCACCACCGAGCGGGGACCACAGGGCGGCACCGAGCCCGAGGCTCTCGGCCATCGGCAGCAGCTCGCGGTCGGCGGTCCGCTCGACGAGGCTGTATTCGTTCTGGACGCCCACGATGGGCGCCCAGTTCTTCAGGTCCGCGAGGGTCACCGCCCGGGAGACGCGCCAGGCGGGGAAGTTGGACAGGGCGGCGTGGTGGATCTTGCCGGAACTCACCAGGTCGTCGAGCCCGCGCAGGATCTCTTCCATGGGCGTGAGCTCGTCGGGAAAGTGCACCCAGAGCAGGTCGACGTAGTCGGTGCCCAGGCGCTTCAGGCTTGCCTCCACCGAGGCGACCATGTTCTTGCGGCTGTTGCCCGTCCTGGAGACGCCCGGCTGCGGCGCGGCTCCGAGGGTGAACTTGGTGGCCAGGACGAAGTGGTCCCGGTCGGCGGAGATGAACTTCCCCGTGAGTTCTTCCGACTCGCCGAACTGGTAGGTGTCCGCGGTGTCGAGGAAGGTGCCGCCTGCTTCGGCGAACCGGTCGAAGATACGGCGCGCCTCGTCCGGCTCGGCGCCGGCACCCCAGCGGGTGCCGAAATTCGCCGTGCCGAGCGCGTACTCGGATACGCGCAGTCCGGTCCGGTGGCCGAAGGTCGTGTAACGCATCAGATGTCCCTCACTCAAAGGTCGGCAGGGGGTCGCGTCAGGCGGCGTTCGGCGAGGCGGCCAGGCTCTGCCTGACGTGCCGGGTGACCTCGTCGGCGAGGATCTCGGGCGAGCCCGTCTCGATGCCGTACAGGGCCTGCGCGGCGACCTCGGCGGGGTCGGCCTTCTGGTCGGCGGGAACGCCCGCGGCCATGTCGGTGTCCATGTAGCCGACGTGCAGCGCCGAGACCGCGATACCGCGCGGCGCCAGCTCCTCCCGGGCCGCGTCGGTCAGCGCCCATGCCGCGGCCTTGGTCGCGGCGTAGGCCCCGAGACCGGCGGGGTGCAGCCAGGACAGGACGGACAGGACGTTGAGTACGGCGCCGCCGCCGTTGCCCTCGATGACGGGGGTGAAGGCCCGCGTCACGGTGAGCGGACCGTAGAAGTTCGTCTCCATCTCCCGGCGCACCGCGTCCGGGTCGCCCGCGATCAGCGGCGTGGCGGTGGAGATGCCCGCGTTGTTCACCAGCAGCGTCGCGTCGGACGCGGTGCGGGCCGCGGCCCGGATCGACGCCTCGTCCGTCACGTCCAGCCGCAGCGGGGTGACGCCCGGCAGGTCCACCGTCTCGGGGCGGCGGGCCGCCGCGTACACCTTCGCCCCGCGCTCCACGAGCTGGGCGGCCAGATGCCGCCCCAGCCCCCGGTTGGCGCCGGTGACCACCGCGACCGCGTTCTTCAGTTCCATGTCTGCTCCCAGCGTGAATTAGATTATTTCCATAATCTAAAGCACGCCCTAGAATGGATGTCAATCGACATCCAATCGGGAGGTGGCTGATGGGCCGCGTATCGCAGGCGCAGGCGGAGGAGAACCGCAGGCGGGTCGTGGACACCGCCTCCCGGATGTTCCGTGAGCAGGGCACCCACGTCAGCGTCGCGGACCTCATGAAGGCGGCCGGTCTGACCCACGGCGGCTTCTACAAGCAGTTCGCCTCCAAAGAGGCGCTCGTCGACGAAGCCACCGCCCACGCCTTCGAGGGGCTGACCCGGCTTCGTGACGACGGACTCGAGCAGTACGCCGGGCAGCGCGAGGCCGCCCAGCAGGCGCTGATCGACACCTACCTCTCCATCGAGCACCGCGACAGCGCGGCGGACGGCTGCCCAGCCGCCGCGCTCGCCAACGACATGGCGCGCGAACCCGAGGATCGCGAGGCCCGCCGCGTCTACACCGAGGGCGTGGGTGACTTCGCCGAGTGGCTCGCCACCGAGGACGAGGACGGGCTCACCCGGCTGTGCACCATGCTCGGCGCCCTCGTCCTGGCCCGCGCCACCAAGGGCTCCCCGCTCTCCGAGCAGATCCTCACCACCGCACGCGCGGCCCTGACGGTTGATCAGCCGGATGGCCGCCAGCAGCGCGCATAAGTCCCGTACGTCATCGCCAGGGATCCGCCGGGCGCGCGGACCCCGACGCGGCATGCCTTCGCGCCGGACCGGCTCCGGCGGTGGAACGGGCGGGCGTACGCGCCCATCGACCGCGGTGCCGCCTTCGCGGAGTGGGCGGCCGAGGTGTACGGCTCTCCGGACATGGCCGCGGTCACCGAGATCAGCGGGGGCGTGCCGTCGTCGAGTCTGTCCGCGCAGGGCGTCGTGGTGGACATGCTCGACGCCCTGCTCCTGGAGCCCGGCGACCGGGTGCTGGAGCTGGGCACCGGTACCGGCTGGAACGCGGCGTTGCTCGCCTGGCGAGCGGGCTCCGTGGTCAGCGTCGAGGTGGACGTCGAACCTGGCGGCGGCCGCGGCCGAGCGGCTCAAGCGGGCCGGGGCCGACGTGGACGTGGACGTGCGGGTTGCCGATGGCACCGCGGGGTGGTCGGCGGGCGCGCCCTACGATCGCGTGATCGCCACCTACGCGGTCGACCGCGTCCCGTGGGCGTGGGTCGAGCAGACCCGGCCGGGCGGCCGGATCGTCGTCCCCTGGGGCCGGTTGGGGCATCTCGCGCTCACGGTCGCCGACGACGGCCGGTCGGCGAGCGGATGGGTGCAGGGCCTGGCCACGTTCATGCTCGCCCGCGGCACGGACCTGGGCCGACCCTTCGAGCAGGTACGCGAGGCCGCTCCGTACGCGGACGAGCGGCCGTTCGCGCGGGACCTGACGCCGCTTCGCGACGACTGGCACCTGCGGTTCGCCCTGCGCGTCTCCGTGCCGGACGTACAGATCACGGCCGCCGAGGACGAACGCGCCGGCTGGGTGTGTAGGCGCGTCCCTGTATCTCATGTCGCGGTCGACCTTCGGCACAATCTCGAAGAACAACCCTTAGGTGTTCAAGAGGACATCAAGTCCGCTTATCCATTGATACGTTCCCCTCCCGACGCCGACCGCATCAAGCGACACATATGGGGGACACCGTGCACACCGCACCACAGCAGTCCATGCCACAGCCCGTCCCACCGCAGCCTCGGCGGAGCTGGTTCGCCCGGCACAAGGTGCTCACCGCGATCGGGGCGCTCATCGGGGTGTGCGTCATCGGCGGCATCGCGTCCGGCGGCGGGAAGGACGGCGAGGACTCCGGCGGGTCCGGCGGGTCCGACACCGCGGCCTCCGCGCCCCGGACGAAGACGGAACCCGAGCAGGCCGACGCCAAGTCGGCGGACAGGAGCCAGGCGCGAGAGTTCGCGGACTTCGTCACCAAGAACGGCACGCCCACCGAGAAGGCGGCCGTCGAGCACGTGACCAAGGTCCAGGGCGCCGACGAGCAGAACGACGTCCTGGATTCGGCCGAGGTGTGGACCGATTACACCGGCGGCATGATGGGCCCGCACGCGTCCGACGGCAAGCTGATCGCGTCGGCCTTCGCCGACTGGAAGAACTCCGAGAACGGACTCGTCACGGTCTATGACGCCGAGGGCGAGATCCTCTCCAACGGCAATTTCTGACCGCCCGGCGANTGACGCCGAGGGCGAGATCCTCTCCAACGGCAATTTCTGACCGCCCGGCGACAGCCGGGGGCTGTGTTGCGCGTCACACCGACCTCATGTCACGAACGGGGCGTCCGCTTCCATCTGGTGGTCATCGGACAGCGAGCGGAGGAGGACGGGCGATGTGCGCACAGCAGGACAGCGGCAGGGCGGCCACGCACCGGGTGCTGATTCTGGGGGCGGGGTACGCGGGCATGGCCGCGGCCGTGCAGCTCGCGGGCCGGGTCAGGCGTCGCGGGGGCGTTCAGGTGACCGTGGTGAACGGGCGGGAGCGGTTCACCGAGCGGATGCGGCTGCACATGACGGCGACCGGCCAGGGGCTCGCCGAGTTGAGCGTCCCGGAGATGCTGGAGGGCACGGGGGCGCGGTTCGAGCGCGGCTGGGTGACGGCGGTGGACGCGGAGGCGAGGACCGTGCGGATCGACGACGACCGGGTGCTGCACTACGACACGCTGGTGTACGCGTTGGGCGGGGTTGCCGACACGTCGGCGGTGCCGGGCGCCGAGGACCACGCGTACACCCTGAGCGGTGCCCAGGAAGCCGAGCTGCTGGCCGACCGGCTGGCGCGGCTCGGCGGCGGCACCGTGGTGGTCGCCGGTAGCGGGCTGACCGGCGTCGAGTCTGCCGCGGAGATCGCCGAGCGGCACCCGGAGCTGAACGTCGTGCTGCTGGGCCGTGCCGAGCCCGGTGCGGCGATGAACCCCAAGGCCAGGGCGTACGTGCAGGCGGCGCTCGACCGGCTGGGCGTCCGGGTGCGCGCCGGGGCCGAGGTGGTGAAGGTGCTGCCCGACGCGGTCGAGCTGGCGGGCGGGGAGAGCATCGCCGCCGACACGGTGGTGTGGACGAGCGGCACGCGCGTGTCGCCGCTGGCGGCCGCGGCCGGGCTGGCCGTCGACGAGCGCGGACGCATCGTCACCGACGCGGCGCTGCGGTCGGTGTCCCACCCCGAGGTGTACGCGATCGGCGACGCGGCAGCGATCCGCCAGGGCTACGGCGTCATGCACGGCACCTGCCAGGGCGGCATGCCGACCGGGGTGCACGCGGCGCTGTCGATCGACCGTGTGCTCAAGGGGAAGCAGCCCAAGCCGTTCCGCTTCGGCTACTACCACACACCGGTGAGCCTGGGGCGGGGCGACGCGGTGGTGCAGTTCACCCGGCCCGATGACAGCCCGCGCCGGATCTGCCTGACCGGACGCCTGGCCGTCCGGTACAAGGAGACGGTGACCGCCTCGCCCTGGCCGACGTACGGCCGTATGAAGAAGATGCCCGCGTCGGGCGCGTTCTGGCCCCGCGGGGGCCGCTTCACCCGTGTCCGGGAGGCCCGGTGACCGACGAGGTCTTCCACGAGCACCGCAAGCTGCTGTTCTCCGTGGCCTACCGCCTCCTCGGCACCGCGGCCGACGCCGAGGACGCGGTCCAGGACGCCTGGATCAAGTGGTCCGCCGCGGACCGCTCGCAGGTGGCCGACCCCAAGGCGTATCTGACGCGGATCGTCTCGAACCTGGCACTGGAACGGCTGCGCTCCACCCGGCACAAGCGGGAGGTCTACGTGGGGCCGTGGCTGCCGGAGCCCATCCTCACAGCCAGGGACTCCGTCAGGGATGCCTCCGAGGCCGTCGCGGACGCCGAGTCGGTGTCGACGGCCATGCTGGTGGTGCTGGAAACGCTCAGCCCGCTCGAACGCGCGGTGTTCGTGCTGAAGGAGGTCTTCGGCTTCAGTCATGCCGAGATCGCGGAGGCGGTGGAGCGTTCCGAGGCCGCGGTGCGGCAGGCCGCGCACCGGGCCCGCGAGCACGTGCGGGCCCGGCGGCCGCGCTTCGCCGCGGACCGGTCGCGACAGCGCGAGGTCACCGAGCGGTTCTTCGCCGCCGCGACCGGTGGTGACGTCAACGCCCTGATGGAACTGCTGTCCCCGGACGTCACGTTGTGGACCGACGGCGGCGGCAAGGTCCGGCAGGCCCTGCGCCCGGTCGTGGGCTCGGCCACGGTGGCCAACTGGTTCGCGGCCATCGGCACCGTGACCTACCAGGGCATCGAGCCCGCCGACATGAAGGCCGAACTCGTCGAGATCAACGGCGGCCCTGGCCTGGTGTTCAGCGGGCCGGGCCGCGTGATCGCCACCGTCACCTTCGACGTCGACGCCGACGGCCGCATCACCGCCCTCCACAACGTGGCCAACCCGGACAAGCTCCGGGCCGTCGCCGACGGCACCACGTACGACATCGGGACGCGGTGACACCGCAGGGCCAGGCCGGTCAGACGAGCGGTTCGGTGCCCCAATGGGTGACGGTCCAGCCGCGGCGCGGGTCGCCGTCCAGGGTCACGACCTGGGTGTTCTCCAGGGGGTGCCGGGCGGCGAACGCGGCGTCGATGTTGAGGGCGCGGGCACCGGCCCAGGTGCGGATGGCGGCGCCGTGGCTGATGACGGTGACGTGCTCCGCTCCCGAGGCGGCGATCTCCTCGATCACCTGGTCGTAGTGGCCCAGGGCCTCCTCGCCGGTCTGCCCTCCCGGCATCGGCAGGTCGGTCTGACCGGCGGCCCAGGCCATCACCGTCTTGAGGTAGAGCTGCACGGACTCGCTGTCGTCGCGCATCTCCAGATCACCGGCGCGCAGCTCGCGTATGCCCTCGCGGGTGACGACCTCCAGGCCGCGCTCGCGGGCGAGGGGCGCCGCCGTCTGCTGGGCGCGGCGCAGCGGGGACGCGTACAGGGCGTCGATGCGTTCGTCCGCGAGGCGCCCCACCAGCCCCTCCGCCTGCTGCTGCCCGACCGGGGTGAGTTCCGCGCCCGGCATCTCGGTGTCCAGGGCGTGGACGAGGTTGGAGGGGGTCTGGCCATGGCGGATGAGCAGGAGACGCATCAGCGGACGGCGTCCTTCCGGGGAGCGGGCGCGGGATGCGGCGCCCGGCCGCGGGGCCGGGCCACCACCCTCATCGTCGCTCAGCCGGTCGGGAGGAGGGAACACGCGGCGGGGTCGCGCAGCTCACACCCTGGGGTCCCCGGGGCCCGTGGGCTCAGCCGTCGGCCGGAGCCGGATGTCGTACGGCCTTCTTCACGGCGGACTCCAGCTCGGCCCGGCTGAGTCCGGCTTCCCGGGCGTGGTCGGTGACGGCGGCCTGCACGGTGACCGCGGCCTCGTACCAGTGCTTCCACTGGGTTTCACGTTCGGCGTCGGCGAGTCCGGCCAGTTTGGCGTGCTCGGAGTCGGCGGCCTGCTGGAGGGCGATGAGTCTGTCGGGGATGTCCACGCGTTGGATCATAAGTCCGACGCTTCGGGCGTATGTGCGTACCTCTCGCCCGACGCCGCCCGCGTGGCTCGTTCGGCGGGCGGCGCGCGAGGGGCGCGGGCGTGGGCGCGGGTTACGCGTCCTTCTCGGGGAAGGCCACCTGGATCTGCTCCAGCATCTGGGCGAGGGACGCCTCGACACCGGCCTTGGCGATGCCGAGGTCCGCGAGCAGACCCGAGCCGTCCTCGTGCTCGAGAAGGGCGAGCAGGATGTGCTCGGTGCCGATGTAGTTGTGGCCCAGGCGCAGGGCCTCGCGGAAGGTGAGTTCGAGGACCTTCTTGGCGCCCGCGTCGAAGGGGACGAGGGCGGGCATGGAGTCGGCGGCGGGCGGGAGGGCGGCGGTGGCGGCCTGGCGGACGGTGTCCAGGAGGACGTCCTGGGCGACGATCGCCTTGGCGGCCAGCCCCTCGGGCTCGGCCAGGAGGCCGAGGACGAGGTGTTCGGTGCGGATCTCGGCGTTGGCGGCGGCGCGGGCCTCGTTCTGGGAGGACACCACGACGTTCCGGGCGCGCGGGGTGTAGCGGCCGAAGCCCTGGCTGGGGTCGAGGTCCTGGGCGGCGGAGCCCTTGGGGACGAAGCGCTTCTGGGCCGCCTGCCGCGTCACGCCCATGCTCTTGCCGATGTCGGTCCAGGACGCGCCGGAGCGGCGGGCCTGGTCGACGAAGTGGCCGATGAGGTGGTCGGCCACGTCCCCGAGGTGATCGGCGGCCAGGACGGCGTCGGTGAGCTGTTCGAGGGCGTCGGTGTGGGTCTTCTTGATGGCCTCGATCAGGTCGTCGAGGCGTACGGAGTTCGTCATGCCGACGGGCTGCGGATTCGCGTCCGGGTTCGTCATGTGTCAACTATGAGTTGACACTCTGAGGTGTGTCAACCCTTGGTTGACAGTAGACAGTGTCTACGCACGCTTGGTAGACACTGTCTATGAGCGAAGAGGACACAGGGCTGCGGGCCCGACTGGTCGACGTGGGCGTCGCGTTGGTGGACCGGGACGGCGTGGCGGCCTTGTCGCTGCGCGAGATCGCACGACAGGCCGGGGTCTCGCACGGCGCCCCCCGGCGCTACTTCCCGACGCATCTGTCGCTGCTGTCGGCCATCGCGCGGCGCGGCTTCGATGCGCTGGCCCGGGAGGCCGGGGCGGCGGTCCGGGACGGGGGCCCGGGGCCCCGGGAGCAGCTGATGGCGCTGGGGCGGGTCTACCTGGAGTTCGCGCGGACCAACCGCGGCATGTTCGAGCTGATGTTCCGTCACGACCTGCTGGAGAGCAACCGGCTGGGGCTGAGGGAGACCAGCCTGCCGCTGTTCGAGGTGCTGGTGGGGCTGGTCCGCCGCGTACGCCCCGAGGCGGACGCTGGTCTCGTCGCGGGGGCGCTGTGGGCCAATCTGCACGGCATCGCGCAACTGCGGCAATGGGGCAGCCTCCAGCTCGCGACCGGGTCCGAGGACGTCGAGCCGCTGCTGCGAGTGGCGATGGACGCGCACCTGGGGACGGCGTGAAGACGCGGCACCGGCAGCGGCTCACCCTCGTCGGCAGCATCACCGGCGCCGTCATCGTCGCCCTCGACGGCACCGTGCTGACCGTCGTCCAGCCCGCCCTCCAGCGCGATCTGCACGCCTCGTTCGTGCAGGTGCAGTGGACCAGTACGGGCTATCTCATCGCCGTCGCCAGTCTGCTGGTGTTCGCCGGGCGGCTCGGCGACCGGTACGGACACCAACGGGTGTTCGCGGTCGGCACGCTCGGCTTCGCCGCCACGTCGGCGGGGATCGGGGTGGCGCCCGGCATCGGCTGGGTGATCGGACTCCGGGTCGCGCAGGGCGTGTTCGGCGCGCTGCTCCAGCCCGCCACCCTCGGCATGCTGCGCGCCGCGTACCCGCGCGACCGGCTCGGGATGCCGATCGCGCTGCGCACCAGCGCCATCGGGGTGGCGGCGGCCGCCGGGCCGATCGTGGGCGGGGCGCTCGCCGCACAGTTCGGCTGGCGGTCGGTCTTCTTCCTGGGCGTGGCCCCCGCGGTCGCGGTCGGCGTGCTGGCACTCGTCGTACGCATCCCCGCGGACGGGCCGCGCACCGGCGTGACGCTCGACCTGCCGGGCGCCTGTCTGCTGGCGCTGGCCCTGGTGTGCCTGGTCCACACGCTCGCCGGGATACCGGAGACCGGCTGGACGGCGGCCACCGCGCTCGGGTTCCTCGCCGTGGCGGCCGCCGGGGGCGCGTTCGTACGGCACGGGCGCCGCACGCCGAGCCCGCTGGTGCCGCCCGGCGTGCTGCGCTCGGCGACGGTCGCCTCGGCGCTCGGGGTGCTGGTGACGGCGTCGGCGGCGCTGTTCGGGGCGCTGTTCGTCGGCACGTACTTCCTCCAGGACGTCCTGGCGCTGGACCCGCTGGAGAGCGGGCTGCGGGTGCTGCCGCTGGCCGCGACGATGGTGCTTGGCGCGCCGGTCTCGGCCGTCCTGGCGCGCCGGTACGGGCCGCGGCGTACGGCGGGCGCGGGGATGGTCCTCGTCGCGCTCGGCATCCTGCTCTTCTCCCGGCTCGACCGGGCGGCCACCGCCCCGGAGATCGGCGGCTGCTTCTTCGCGCTCGGCGCCGGTTTCGCCACCGTGATGGTCACCGCGACGGCCGTCATCGTGCACCACGCGTCCCTGGAGCACGCGGGCGTGGCGGGCGGCCTCCAGCAGACCGCCATGAACATCGGGCCGACCCTGGGGGTGGCCGCCGCCACGATGCTGCTGCGCCTGCCGGGCACCGGGGCCTTCGCCGCGGCGATGGGACCCGCCCTGGCCGCCCTCGCGGCGGTCGCGGCGCTGGGCGCGCTGCTCACGGTCGCCCTGCCCGGCCGTGGGTCGTTGAGCCGTTCATGACCGGTCCTACGGCAGCCTCGAGACGCGCAGGACGTGACCCGGAAGGCGGCCGCGCGCTGAAGGTCGCATCGGAACCCGCGCAGGACTACGCCCGCGGCTCGCGCTCCGGTGGGTGGCGGGGCCACCACGGGGTCCAGGTGAACTTGTCGCCGCCGACCCAGCGGACCACGTCCGGGTCGTCCAGGTCGATGTCGTCGAGGCCGAGCTGGCGGGCGATCGCGATGATGTCCAGGACCGAGTGCGCCTTGCCGACCAGCTCCCCCGCGACCTCCACCAGACGGTAGGGGGGAGTCCCATGCTGGACGCCGAGCACCACCATCGTCGGCCGGGTGACGCGCGGGCTCTCACTCTCGGTCATGGCTCCACGCTGCGGCCAGGGGGCCGTCGTCGCACCCCGGATGCCCCAGATGGGCGAATCCGCGGCGCCTCGACACGGGCGGCAGCGGAGAGGCGGGGCCCCCGACCCAGAGGGCCCCGCCGGTCCGGTGCGGGGACGAGCCCCCGCGCGGTCCGCTATTCGAAGAGTTCCGCGTACGAGCCCATCGCCAGGGCGATGTCCGCCTGGGCCCAGAAGCGGTGGTACGTGAAGCTCGGCACCGCACCGCCCTTCAGGTAGGCCTCGACCTTGGACCAGGCCGGGTCGTTCTTGTAGAAGGAGCGGATGGACAAGAAGGTCGAGCTGGAGTCGATCTTGTCGCCGTTGGGCATGGTGCCGGTCCAGCCGCTGGGGACGTAGACCGGGTCGTCGAAGCGGTTGTAGTCGGCGCGGGACTCGGGGACCGCGATGCCCAGCGCGTCCTGGTGGTGGTCCCACATGCCGTCGAGCAGCGCCTTGGCGGTGTTCTTGGCGGCGGTGTGGCCCGACTTGGCGGCGTAGTACGACAGCGTCTTGGCGTACGCGGCGGCCACGCCCACGTCGTTGGTGTAGTCGGTGACGGTGACGTGCAGGCCCGTGTTGGCGCCGGGGCTGGACGCGTTCCAGGTGTCGGGCTGGCCGGACCACTGGAGGTTGGACGGGAACTGGTAGGTGCCGTCGGGGTTGATGGTGGTCTTGGACAGCGCCCAGGTGACCCACTTGTCGAGGACGGCCTTGGCCGAGGCGTCACCGGTGCGGTTGTAGTACTCGGCGACGCGCTCCATGGACCACGCCTGGAAGCCGAACCACTGGTTGGACGGCGGGTCGTGGTAGACCGGCTTCTCGTCGTAGTACATGCCGTAGAAGGTGGATTTCCCGGCGGGCGGGGTGGCGTAGCGGCCCTGCCAGCTGTTGGTGGCACCGCCCGCGATGGCGCCCTCGCTGGACTGGAGCCACCGGTAGAACTCGATCTGCCGCTTGAGGCTGGTGGACCAGTCGCTCGCGCCGGTGGCGGACTTGGGCTTGAGGTCGGCGTACGCGCTGAGCGCCCAGGCCGCCATGGGGTTCTGGTAGCCGCCGTGGGCGTGGGAGGAGCCGATGCGCCAGGCCCAGCCGGCGGAGGTGTCGGTGGCGCCGCCCCAGGCGTAGTACCAGGAGAGCAGATAGCTGGAGCTGTTCTTGCCGCTGCCCGCCGGGCAGGTGGTCTCGCCGGCGCAGTTGCCGACCTTCTTGAAGTACTTGTCGTACATCGCGTAGCGCAGGTAGTCGCCCATCTTGGCGGCCTTGGCGATGTTGGCGGAGATCTGGCCGCCCTTGCCCTGCGCCTTGGCCCACTCGGAGGCCCAGTAGGCGGCCTGGACGACGCGGGCGTCGGCGTCGGGGGCGTTGGTGAACTTCCACTGCTTGGAGTAGGAGGCGTCGCCGGTGAACAGGTCCAGATAGCCGTTCTTGCCGCCGTACTTGAAGCCGTCACAGGTCGGCTGGGTCACGGTCTCCCAGACGGACTCCTGCGGGCCGCGCTGGAAGGTGTTGACGTAGGACGGGCCGGTGTCGGACGGCCCCGCCTCGCACTTGCCGGGTGAGTTGCCGTAGCCGTACGCGTTGTCGACGTCCTGGATCCAGTGCATCCCGTAGATGTCGTCGGTGCCGTACGCGCTCTTCAGCTCGGCCGCGATGGGGTCCTGGCCCACCGGCACGTTGCCGTCGAGCTTCGACGGGTACTGCGAGGGCTGGTCCCACTCGGGCGCGTAGGTGGCGGGCTTGGAGGCGTTGTAGAAGCTGTTCGTGGGCTGGTCGGCGCGGGTGGGGATCATGTACTTCTCCATGATGTCCCACGCCGAGTTGAACTTGGTCCAGTCGCCGGTGACCTTGCCGTACATCGCCTGGAGCCAGATCAGGTAGCTGTACGCCTCGGACGTCGTCTCATGGCCGTGGTCGGGGGCCTCGACGATCAGGGTCTCCACGGAGTGGTACGGGATGCCCTCGGGCGAGAAGTAGCCCGCCGAGGGGGCGGTGATCTTGTTGTAGAGCTCCAGGAAGCGGGCGTCGTACGTCTTGGCGGCGGCCAGCTGGGTCACGGTGACCTCGGCCTTGGTGTGGCCGGTGGCGGTCGCGGTGAAGGTCGCGGTCCCGGTGCCGGAGTTGGCGGCGGCAACCGTCACCTGCTGGGCGGTGTTCCAGTTGGTGGGGGTGAAGGTGAGGCTGCCGCCCGAGGAGACGGTCAGGCCCGTGGTGCCGGAGGTGCGGGCCACCGTGACCGTGACGTCGGCGGACGGCTTGGTGGACAGGCGGAGGCCGAAGGTGCCGGTCTTGCCCTGCTCGACGCCGAGCTGGGCGGGGCTCGCGACCAGCGCCGGACCGGCCGCGACATGGATGCCGACGGGGGTGGACTCCGCGGCGGCGCCCTGGCTGTCGTAGGCCTTGGCGTACAGCGAGAAGTCGCCTGCCGGGACGTCGGTGTAGTCGAAGCTGTACGGGGAGGTGGTGTCGGTGCCCAGGAGCTTGGTGTCGCTGTAGAACTCCACCTTGGTGACGGTCGCGCCGTCCGCGGCCGCGGCGGTGGCCGCCATCGGGACGGTGCCGCCCGCGCTGTAGACGGCCCCCGGGGAGGGGCTGGTCAGGACGGTGATCGGCGGCTGATGGGCGCCGCGGCAGGTGACGCCGTTGACGGCGAAGGCGGTGGGCGCGGCGTTGGTTCCGCTGTAGCTGAACTGGGCGCCGGTGGTGACGTTGCCACCGGCCGCGATGTTCGCGTTGTGGGCGGCGTTCTTCACCGTGACGGTCTTGCCGGACTGCGACCACGTGCCGTTCCAGCCGTTGCCGAGCTTCTGGTTGCCCGCGTAGTCGTAGGTCAGGGTCCAGCCGTTGATGGCCTCGGTGCCGGGGTTGGAGATCGTGAGATCGGCGGTGAAGCCGGAGCCCCAGTCGTTGGTCTTGTAGTCGACGTTGCACTGCACGGCGCGGGCGTCGGCGTGGGCGGGGGCGGCGCCACCGGCGGCGGTCATGGCCACGGGCAGTGAGAGGGCTGCGGCCAGCGCGGTCACCAGCCGTCTCATCCGCCGACGCGCTCCTGACAAGGGGGAGCCTCGCTGTACGCGCATGGGGGTCCTCCACGCGGGTTCGGAAATGAGGGGGGAGTGCGAACCAGTGGGAGCGCTCCCAAGCGTCCGTTCCATCTGAAGAAGTGTCAAGTCTTTGAACAGGATGGGCCGGTCGAACGTCTTCGACCGATAAATCTGTGAACGTCTCTGTTGACATGTACGCCACTGGCGCTACGGTCAGCTCAACCAGTGGGAGCGGTTCCAGCAGTCAGCGCCGACGGGACGGCGCGTGGACCCGAGGAGTCGCTCCATGCGAGCACCACCGCGCCTTTACGCCTTGGCGGCCGCCGCGTCGCTCACCCTGGCGGGCACCGCGGGCACCGCCGCCGCGGCCGGCACCTCCGCCGCGCCCCGGG